>JASFTJ010000345.1:0-4000 GCA_050053615.1 Anaerolineae bacterium
CGTCGACGACACCGTGCTCCACCTTGAGGACGAAATGGAGGCCCTGGTGTTCTCGCCGTCCGGAAACCTGCTGGCAGCCGGCGGCTCGCACGGCAAGGTGCGGATCTGGGAGGTGACCGGCGGCCCCGCGGCCTCCTGGCCAGAGGTTGCTGCCTTCGGGGCCCCCAGCGGGCACCTGGTGTTCTCGCCCGACGGGCGCTTGCTGGCCACGTCCAGCTACGAGGAGACAAAGCTCTGGGACGTGGCCACCTGGCAGGAGCTGCGCAGGATCGATGGCATCGGCACCACGTGCTTCTCCCCTGACGGGCGCTGGCTGGCAGCAACCACAGCGGAAAGCGGTACGGACAAGACCGTGCTCTGGGATGTGCAGAGCGGCGAGAGGGGCAGGTCCTTCGACGGGTCTGTGGGCGCCTTTCTGCCTGGCGAGATGCTGCTTACCACCTACCGGCAGTCCGGCGTGACGGTCTGGGACATAACTAGCGGGGAGGAGGTGCGCTTCTATGCGCGGATGGGCCGCTATTTCTCTCCCGATGGCCAGCTTTCGGCCTCGCGAGGCCAGAACGGGCAAGCCATCCTCTTTGACATGGAGACCGGGGAGGAGGTCCACGTCCTGGGCAAACCCGGCACGGACGTTCTACGCCTGGCCTTTTCGCCGGACGGGGCTCTTCTGGCCTCGACTCGCCGCATGTGGCAGACGGTCACCCTCTGGGACGTGAGCACAGGCCAGGTCGCGAGGGTTCTCCGCTGGCACTGGAACCACATATTCGGCATTGCCTTTTCGCCCGATGGCCGCCTCCTGGCAACTGGGGCCTATGACGGCGTCATCAAGGTCTGGGACACGGCGACCTGGTGATGCGGGGACCGTGGACCCAATGGGTTTGGCCCCTGTCCTGGCCGAAGATGCCCATCCGCTCGAATACGCATCGCTCAGGAGTGATAATCCTTTCGGGCCATCGGGGTTGACCGACGGAGTTCTGGATGGATGACACTTTTCGGCCAGGACAGGTGCTGAGGATACGCTGTTGAGCTACCGGGTGTGGCAGGAAGGCGGGGAACTGGGCATCGAGATCTAGCTCATTGTCAGGCGGGCCGAGGCGTGATATAATCGTACCATCATGGCAAGCGCCTGCTCGCAAAGTGAGACTCTGCGAGGGCGCCAAGCAGGACGGTGCAGATGAGCATGCCTCTCCTGGCGACAAAACTCTATACTCCACCACAGCGGCCAAACCTAGTGTTGCGCCCGCGCCTGGTCGAGCGGTTGAACGATGGGCTGGGCCGCAAGCTGACACTCATCTCGGCCCCGGCCGGATTTGGCAAGACGACACTGATTTGTGAAGGGATTGGGGAGTTGGGAGTAGGGAGTAGGGATCCCCAATTTGCATGGCTGTCATTGGATGAGAGTGACAATGACCTGGCTCGCTTCCTGACCTACTGTATTGCCGCTTTACAGACTGTTGAGGGCAGCGTTGGGCAAGGCGCATTGAACGCCCTGAAAGCTCCCCAACCGCCGCCCATCGAGACGTTTTTGACCTCGCTGATCAACGAGATTTCCGCCCTTCCCGACCAGATTGTCCTCGTCCTCGATGACTACCACATTATCGAAGCCCAACCCATCCACGAGGCCCTGGCCTTTCTGCTCGAACACCTGCCGCCCCAATTGCACCTGGTCGTCGCCACCCGCGAAGATCCGCCCCTGCCCCTGGCCCGCCTGCGCGCCAGGGGGCAACTGGCCGAAGTCCGTGTGGCGGACTTGAGGTTTACCCCCGCCGAGGCCGCCGAATTTTTCAACCGGGTGATGGGCCTGGACCTCTCAGCGGACGAGGTCGCCGCCCTGGAAGCTCGCACCGAGGGCTGGATCACCGGCCTGCAATTGGCGGCCCTGTCGATGCGGGGACATCAAGACGCCGCGGGGTTCATCAAGTCGTTTACCGGCAGCCACCACTTTGTACTGGACTATCTGGTGGAAGAGGTCCTGCACCAGCAACCCGAGCACGTTCAGACGTTCTTGCTGCGCACCTCCATCCTCGACCGCCTGTGCGGCTCCCTTTGCGATGCAGTTCTGGATGACTCCTTCACCGCCGGGCAAGAAACCCTCGAACACCTGGAGCGCGCCAACCTGTTCATCGTCCCCCTGGACGGCGAGCGGCGATGGTATCGTTATCACCATCTCTTTGCTAGCTTTCTGCGGCAGCGGCTGCGGCGGAGCGCCGCCACCTCTCCAGGGGACACAGGACTGGACGTGGCCGCATTACACGTGCGCGCCAGCCAATGGTACGAAGACCATGGCCTGGCTCTGGAAGCGTTTCATCACGCGGCCGCCGCCAGTGACGTCGATCGCGCCGAGCGGTTGATTGACAGCAAGGCGATGCCCTTCCATTTTCGCCCCACGGTGAACACCGTCGTAGACTGGCTGGTCTCGCTGCCGGAGAGCGTCCGGGATGCTCGGCCCGCACTGTGGGTCAAGTCTGCTACGTTGTCGCTGGTTGCCGGCCAGACGACCGGCGTCGAAGAAAACCTACAGGCAGCGGAGAGAGCCTTGGAACACGTCGATCTCGATGACAAGATCCGCGACCTGATCGGGCAGATCGCCTGCGCCCGGGCCACGCTGGCGCTCACCCGCTACGAGCCGGAAGTCATGCTTATCCAGGCACGCCGCGCCCTGGAGTACGTGCATCCCGACAACCTGACTTTTCGCTTTACGGCACATTGGGCGCTGGCCTCTGCCCACTTTCTCCAGGGGAACCGCACCGAGGCCGCCCAGGCCTGTGAGGAATCCCTGGCCATCAGCCAGAAATCGGGGGACATATTTTCCACGATTTTGGCTTTGAGAGAGTTGGGCCAGATCCAGGAAGTACAGAACCAGCTTCACCAGGCAGCCGCGACCTACCAGCGTCTTCTGTCCGTGTTTGGCGAGCATCCGCAGCCACATGCCGGCGAGGTGCATCGGGGCTTGGCCCGCATCTACTATGAATGGAACGACCTGGAGGCCGCCGAGCAGCACGGACAGCGGAGCCTCGAACTGACGCAGCAGTACGATCGCGGGATTGACCGCTTTATCCTCAGCGAGCTATTTCTGGCCCGCCTGAAACTGGCCCGGGGAGATGTGGACGGTGCCGCCGCCCAGTTGGCCCAGGTCGAGCAGTCTGTCCGCCAGAACAACTTTGTGGAGCGGATGGCAGAGGTGGCTGCCGCTCGGGTGCTCGTCCTGCTGCGACAAGGCGATATCGCCGCAGCCGCGCATCTGGCGCAGGCTCACGAACTCCCCCTCAGCCAGGCCCGGGTGCTCCTGGCCCAGGGAGACCCCTCCGCAGCGCTGGCGGTGCTGGGGCCGGTACGTCAACAAATGGAAGCAAAGGGCTGGCAGGATGAACGGCTCAAGGCAATGGTGCTCCAGGCGGTCGCCCTACGAGCGGCTCGCGAAAAGGACAAGGCTGTGGACCTGTTGGGTGAAGTGCTGGCTCTGGCCGAGCCGGGTGGCTTTGTCCGCATTTTCGTGGACGAAGGCCCGCCGATGGCGCATCTGCTCTCCCAGGCTCTCTCGCGCGGGATCGCGCCAGATTATGTTCTACCATTGTTGGAAGCATTCCCCGCTACCGAACGAGGGCAAGTAAGCTCCGCAAACACCCAATCCGAAATGGTAGAGCCATTGAGCCGACGCGAGCTAGAAGTCTTGCAACTCATCGCCCAGGGACTCTCGAACCGTGAGATTGGCAAGCGGCTCTTTATCGCCTTGAACACGGTCAAAGGGCACAATCGCAGAATTTATGGCAAACTCCAAGTCCGAAGGCGCACTGAAGCTGTAGCCCGCGCCCGCGAGTTGGGCTTGTTGCGATCCGAGTAGAGACTGCCCTGAAAAAAGGGCAGTCGAGAGAAAACGGGTACCGTATGTTGTGTGCGCGCTCTGCGCGCACACAACATACACCCCCTTCCCTCGCTGAAAAGACCTTTTTTCAGCGGACCCATTTGTAGATTATGAAGAAGCAGGGTAAGCTATGGCATC
>JASFTJ010000346.1:0-3989 GCA_050053615.1 Anaerolineae bacterium
CCGCCGGCCATCCGCGTCTTGAGACCTTGCCGGATTTCTTCTGCACTCAAGGTCTCTTCCTCAAAGTACTTTTCCATCAGTGCATCTTTGCCCTCAGCCGCTGCTTCAATGAGGACTAGGCGCGCTGCCTCGACGGCGTCAGCCATGTCGTCCGGCACCGGGCTCTCGGTGGCATTTTCCCCCAGGTAGGCTTTCTGAGTCAGTAGATCCACCACACCGCCAAAGTTCTCCTGACTGCCAATGGGCAGCAGGAGCGGCACGGCCACCACGCCGAACTTGTCGGCAATCTGGCTCACAACCTCGGCATAGTTGGCATTTTCCCGTTCCATCTTGTTGACAAACGCGAGACGCGGCACGTCGCATTCGTCGGCATGCCGCCATACCTGCTCTGTGCCCACCTCGATGCCACTCGCCGAATCCAGGACAACCACGATGCCATCGGCTACCCGAACGGCGCTGATCACCTCTCCCACAAAGTCCATGTACCCCGGCGTGTCCATCATGTTCAGCTTGTACCTCTGCCACTCGCAGGGGATCAACGACGTGTTGATGGACATGTTTCGGCGGCGCTCCTCGTCGTCCCAGTCGGACACGGATGTGCCGTCGTCTACGCGGCCCAGTCGATTGACGGCGCCGGTGTCAAACAGCATCGCTTCGACCAGCGTGGTCTTGCCGGAGCCGCTGTGGCCCAAAAGGGCGACGTTGCGCAATTTGTCACTTTTGTAAATCGTCATCCAACTCCTCCGTTATCGTTCAGTACTTCACCGACGGGAAGCGGGGATGCTCTACCTGTCGTCAAAGACGCTGAAATGTGATTCGGCTTTGTATTGTAAGGCATATCGGCCAAGATGTCAAAACCATCGTGCCTGGGAACAGGGAAAGGGATTTGACTTCCCTCTTCTTGGCGACTATAATGGATGTCACGTATTATGTGTTTCGTGTTGTGCATCATATTTCAAGGAGAAAGAGAATGGGACTGCGAAAACAGCTGATGGACAATCTGAAGGAAGCCATGCGCCAGCGGGATGAACAGCGCAAGCGGACGATCCGCTCGGTCCTCACGGCCATCAAAAAGGCTGAAACGGAGCTGGACTCCAGCGGGGAGCGCGTGAGCTTGAGCGACAAGGACATCCTGGTTCTCATCGCCAAGGAGGCCAAGCAACGTCGCGAGTCGATTGTTGAGTATCAGCGGGGCGGACGCGAGGACCTGGTCGCCGAGGAGGAGGCCGAATTGGCCATCCTGGAAGAGTATCTGCCTCGCCAGTTAACTAGGGAAGAGATCGAAGCAGAAGCTCGTCGGGTCATCGACGAGGTAGGGGCCAGCAGTATGGCGGATATGGGCAAGGTGATGAAACCCCTCATGGCTGATTTCCGGGGCCGCGCCGACGGTCGGCTGGTCAACCAGATCGTGCGTGAGCTTCTAGCTGGATAGTCCGCCATGCGGAACAACACCGCCGGCAGGCGCGTCCTGCCCCCGATGGATCGGTGGAGCGTCGTGCGGGCGATTGTGCTGGGCGTGCTCATGGCCGCCGTGATCAGTACCGTGCTGCTCACGGACTTTTTGCGCTCCAACCAAGTGGTGCTGAATGCTGGTGATGTCAGCACCGAAGACATCCTGGCCCCGAGCGATCTGACGTACGAGAGCGAGATCCGCACAAAGCAAGCCCAGGAAACTCGGGCGACCTCTGTCGAGGACATCTATGACCCGCCGGACGCTTCCATCGCCCGCCAGCAGCAAGTCCGGGCGCGGCAAATCCTGGACTATGTTAGCACGGTGCGTCAGGACCCGTACGCTTCCTTTGAGCAAAAGACGACCTGGCTTGCCGCCATCCCCGATCTGAGCCTATCCACCGGCGTGGTCAGCCAGACCCTGAGCTTGAGCGAAAGCGACTGGCAGGAGGTCCGAGAAGAAACGATAAGAGTTTTGCTCCGGGCTATGCAGGGCGAGATCCGGGAAAGCCAGTTGGCGGGCGTCCGCCGCCGTTTGCCGACCTTGATCAGCCATGGCCTGAACGATGATCAGGCCGAAGTTGTGCGGGTTTTTGCTGGGGGATTGGTCACCGCCAACACATTCTTTAATGCCGCTCGAACCGAGGAGGCCCGGCAAAAGGCCCGGGAAGACACCCCGCCCATGACTGTGACCGTCCGGCGGGGCGAAGCCATTGTGCGGGCCGGCAGCCGGGTGCGTCCCGAGGACATTGAGGCCCTCGAAGCGTTCGGGCTGCGGCAACAGGCAACCCGCTGGCAGTCGGTGGTGGGGACCATCGTGTTCGCCCTGCTTGCGACGATTCTGCTGGGCCTTCTCATCCTTCGTCTGCGCCCCACGCTGTGGTCCCGGGGACGCACCTCGATCATCACCTTTTTGCTGCTGGCCACTTTTGTGGCGGTGGGCAAGCTGATGCTGCCCGTCGCCGACAGTGTGATCCCCCATTTCTATCCCCTGCCTGCCTTGTCGATGACCCTGACAGTGCTCTTTGGGCCGGCATTGGGCCTGGCGTTGGGCGTGATGGTGGGCCTGATCGGCGTCTTTGCAGCGGGCGCTTCGCTGGAGATGACGGTCTATCTCTTGGCGGGCACACTGATAGGCGTCCTGGCCCTGGGACAGACGGAACGGCTACGTTCTTTCCTCCGCGCCGGTCTGGCCGTGGCCTTGACCAATGCCGCCGTCATCCTCCTATTTGGCCTCCTTGCGCCGGAGCAGGACATGCTCAAAGTCTCTATCAATGCCGTCGTGGGCGTCGTCGCCGGCGGCATGGCGGCCAGCCTGACGCTGGCTGCCTTCTTTGCCCTGAGCGCCCTGCTGGACGTGATCACGCCCTTCCAACTGATGGACCTCTCGCGGCCTACACATCCTCTTTTCCGGCGGCTCCTTCTGAAGGCGCCCGGCACCTATCACCACACGCTCCTCGTCAGCAACATGGCCGAGGAAGCCGCCGAGCGGATCGGGGCTGATGGGTTGCTAACGCGGGTGGGCACATACTATCACGACATCGGCAAGACGGTGCGGCCCTATTTTTTCACCGAGAATCGGGTGGGGGATATCAATCCCCACGAGCGACTGGATCCCCGCACCAGCGCTCAGATCATTATTAGCCACGTGCAAGATGGATTGGATCTGGCCGAAAAGTATCATCTACCCTCTGCCATCCGCGCCTTTATCCCTGAGCATCAGGGGACAGGGTTGACATTGTACTTCTACCGCATGGCTGTCAAGGAGGCTGGCGACGACGGCGACAGTGTGCGAGAGGAGGATTTCCGTTATCCTGGCCCCAAGCCGCAGTCAAGGGAAACGGCCATCGCTATGCTGGCGGATAGCTGTGAGGCGCGGGTTCGCAGTGCGCGCCCGTCCTCGCTGGAGGAGATGGACCGGATCATCCAGGACACGATCGAGTCCAAGGTAGACGAAGGGCAGCTGGATGAATCGGACCTGACCTTACGCGACCTGAAAGAGATCCGAGAGACTTTTCTGAGCGTCTTGCAAGGGGTGTTCCATCCACGAGTCAAGTACCCGGAGCCGGTAAAAGTGAAAGGGCCCGATGGACAGGAGGCTGAGGTGTGAGCAGGGAAGGCGCGTTTGAGGTGCAAGTTGCAGCGGCCTTTGCGGAGGTCGTCTCGGCGGAGCGGCTGCGGGCGGCGGCCGAAGCGGTCCTGCGTCACGAAAAGGCGTCGGGCCAAGCGACGCTGGTGATCACCGACGACGAGGGCATTCAGGCGCTTAATCGCGACTTTTTGGGCCGGGACGCCCCGACGGACGTGCTGGCCTTTGGCGTCCAGGAAGAGGCTGAGGGTTTTGTCGCTGCGCCGGAGGCTGCGGGCTACCTGGGCGATGTGGTCGTTTCGTATCCTCGCGCTGTGGCCCAAGCCCAGGAGCATGGACACTCGGTGGGGCGCGAACTGAACCTGCTCATCGTGCATGGTCTCCTGCACCTGCTGGGCTATGACCACGCCGATCAGGACGAGAAAGCCGCTATGTGGGCTCAGCAGGAGGC
>JASFTJ010000347.1:0-3988 GCA_050053615.1 Anaerolineae bacterium
AACTTGACGGCAGGCAGAAGTCGCGGATAGCGCATCCGGCCGCGTGCGAGCAGTGCACGGCCTGCGTCAAGCAGTGCCCCGAGCGGGCCATTGTGGCCGATCCGCCGATCCAAGTGTTTGAGACAGTGGCGGTGTAGGGGAGACTTTATGAGCGGCGGTCAGGTGCAAACAGACAAGACCCACCAACGACGGATGGGCAAGGGATGTATCTTGGTTGGGCTGATTACATTCATTCGGAGCAGCCCGTCGTTGACCGCATCTGGCCGCTAGCGAGAGTAGACTGTGACCAAAGTACGCGAATACATCATCGAGACTGGGAACGAATTCAAGGCTATCATGTTTGTGATTGCCGTCCTGTCTTTGGGTGGAACGATGCTTCTCTATCGAGAGGCGCTCCAGCTGCCCTTCTTTTTTGACGACATGATCCACCTGCGCTGGCTGGACTGGCATGGTCTGCCTTCAGTTTGGACCACGGCCGAGGGCTTGGGCTATTACCGACCCTTAACAATGAGTGTCTGGAAAGTTGACCATCTCCTGTTTGGGGGCAATGACCCGAATCGACTCCACCTTCTAAGTTTGCTTCTGCATGTCCTCAATTCGGGTCTGGTGGGTTACCTGGGTTGGAACGCTTTTCAGGGGCAGGGACGTTCTGTTTACGCGGTTCTGGCGTCACTCATCTTTCTCTCGTTTCCGTTCAGCTATCAGGCCGTGCCGTCGACGAGTTCTCTTTCCAAACCGCTGATCGCCGCCCTGGCCCTGGGGGCGGTTCTGCTCTATTGGGAGGCACGGCGACGGCGTTCTCGGTGGCTCACCGTGCTCTCGGTGCTGGCAGCTTTTCTAGCGCCTTTTGCTTATGAGACGGGTGTGATGATCCCGTTGGCCATCCTTGCCGTGGAGGGCCTGGGCTGTGCCAGGCGGGAATTCCCTAGATTCTCTTGGCTGCCGATTCTGTTTATGCTCCTGATGTGGGGCGTGGCGTTGCCGGTGATCGTGCTTATGGAGCCGGAGACGGGCGCGTCGCTGCGCCTGCCATCGCTTCCCGATCTGTGGCAGAACGGCGTCTATTTTGCGCAGGGGCTTATATTCCCGCTGGCGCCCATTTCCACGCCCCTCGAGAGGATTCTAGGGATCGACCGGTACGTCTTGCTGGGCCTGGTCGACCTGTTGGGTTTTTCCGCCCTGCTGTTCTTCTATCGCTGGGCTAGGCAGATGAAGCTGTTCTGGTATGCCCTATCCTGGTTTGTGGTGGGCATCTTGCCGTTGTGGCTTATGCTCGATTTTCGGTATGTCATCACCAGCCCGCGAATTCTCTACCTTGGCGCCGTCGGCGGTGTGATGCTCTGGGCGGGAATTCCTGTATTCCTATGGACCCGGCTTTCTGGCCGTCGGTGGTCCAAGGTCCTGGCTGTGGCGGTTGTCGTTGGTGTGCTTGGCTTTAACGTCGCCTACGTTCGACGCAGGATGGCCCTGGCCGAGGTGATAGCTACCCCTCTGTGGCAGGCCGCCGATGCGGCCAAAGAGGAGGGAGCATCTGCAAGGCTGTTGTATTTGAATGTGCCGGTGTGGATCGCGCCCAAGACCCCGACGTACCGCGTTGGCACCGAAGGCCTGACCTTCATTCCGGACTATGTGCGCGTCCAGGACTTTGTGTACGTCAACGCCGGCGTGGAGCCGAGAATCGTTGATGTGACCTTTGATCCGGCTAAACGAGAGTGGGCTGCGTATCTGGGGTACATGAGCGAAAAAGTGGACTGGGCTGGATTGGCGCAGGAGATTCGCAGGGCCGATGGGGTGTACCTTACCACTTACTCACCGGATGAATTGCGTTTTGTGGAAGCGGGTGCTTTGGAAAGGACCGACGCTTTGCGCAACAGCGACGCTGTCGCTGCGCGATTTGGCGAACAGATCCTGCTGCTGGATCATGAGGTCGAGACGTTAAGCGACGAGTTGGTCCTGAAACTGTGGTGGTACTGCCAACAGACGTCGCAAGAGGATATGACCGTTTTTGCCCATGTGTACGACGAGGCAGGACAACTGATTGCACAGGCCGATGGCTATCCGATATTGGGCCTGTTCCCGGCTCGGAGGTGGGAGGTTGGCGATTTGGTTCGTGACGTCCGTTACATCACGTTGCCGGAGGACATGGCGGGCACATCGTACACGGTGGCCGTAGGGTGGTATCATGTCGGGACCGGTGAGCGGCTGCCAGCATTCGATCAACGCGGCGAACCGGTAGCCCGCGAAGCGATTCAGGTCTTTCCCTGACGCACTGGGTTCGCTATCCTGCATAGCGTCCGTTCTGTACTTGAGTGCAAGAGCAAGTGCGGATAGGTAGACGGCCCTTGGATGCGGTTCATTCGATTTGTGCAGGATGGCCAGGTTCTGGAGTCATCTTGATTATAGGGAAGCGAGATCCGTGAGCAAAACAAACGAACATGTCATCGAGACTGACAACTTGACTCGCCGTTTCAAAAAGGTCACCGCTGTCGATGGCTTGGACCTGACGGTGCGACGCGGTGAGATCTTTGGCTTGGTCGGTCCCGACGGTGCCGGCAAGACGACAACCATCCGCATGTTGTGCGCCATCATGGACCCCACCGAAGGTTCTGCGCGGGTGGCCGGTTTTGACACTGTCAGGGAGTCGGAGCAGATCAAGCACCGCATTGGCTACATGGCACAGCGTTTTAATCTCTACGGCGACCTGTCGGTGGTGGAGAACCTGGGCTTTTTCGCCGATGTGTTCCAGGTGCGAGGCCGCGAGCGGAGGGATCGCACGGAGCGGCTTTTGCAGTTCGCCAGACTGACCGAGTTCCGCAAGCGGCGGGCTGCTCACCTCTCGGGCGGAATGCAGAAGAAGCTAGCCCTGGCTTGCACGCTCATTCATCAGCCAGAGATCATTTTCCTGGATGAGCCGACCACGGGCGTGGACCCGGTGAGCCGCCGCGAGTTCTGGGACATTCTGACAGAGCTGCACCTGCAAGGCATCACCATCTTTGTCAGCACGCCCTACATGGACGAGGCGGAGCGCTGCTCGCGGGTAGGGCTCATGTATCAAGGCAAGATCATCGTTTGCGATGTGCCAGAGCGGATCAAAGGGCTGGTCACTGGCGAGTTGCTCGAGGTGCAAACCTCGAATCTTCGCCGCGCTGAAGAAGTGGTTGCCGGGTTGGAGGGGGTGCTGGAGGTGCAGACCTATGGTGACCTGCTTCACGTCTTTGTGGACAATGCCGCACAGCGGCAGGAACCCCTCCGGGCGGCGCTGGCGGCGGCGGGCATCCAGGTCATGGGCTTGCGCCAGACCCGACCGCGTATGGAGGAGGCTTTTATTTCATTGGTTCGCAGGCAGAGGGAAGAAACAGCAGACTCGAATAGTGAATGGATTGAAGAGGAATGACACGTAACAATCAGGATGTTGATGCCCAAGACGCAGTAGCCAGTTTCCAACGTGAGGGCCGCGCCGACAACCATGCGGTCCGGGCCACAGAGTTGAGCAAAAAGTTCGGTGATTTTACAGCGGTGGATCGGGTGAGCTTTACCATCGGGCGCGGGGAGATCTTTGGTTTCCTGGGACCGAACGGCGCGGGCAAGACGACGACGATTCGCATGTTGCTGGGGTTGCTCAGGCCAACCTCAGGTGAGGCGACGGTGCTGGGTTTTGACATCGTAAAGCAGACGGCCGAGATCAAGAAACGTATTGGTTACATGTCACAACGTTTTAGTCTCTACGATGACCTGACGGTGGGCGAGAACTTGAATTTCTACGGACGTACCTACAACGTGCGAGGGCGGCAGCTGCAGAGGCGAAAGGAATTCGTGCTAGAGATGGCCGGGCTGGAGGGCCGGGAAGGGGAGCTGACCCGCAACCTGTCGGGGGGCTGGAAACAGCGGTTGGCCCTGGGCACGGCCATCATCCACGAACCGGAGATGCTCTTCCTGGATGAGCCGACAGCTGGCGTGGACCCCATCTCCCGCCGCGCTTTCTGGGATC
>JASFTJ010000348.1:0-3976 GCA_050053615.1 Anaerolineae bacterium
AAGCACCCGGGGAATGTTCCCCGAGAATCCGCCGCCCGTGATGTGGGCCATAGCCTTGATGTGCACATTCGCGCCCCAGAGGGCCTCGATTTGGCTCAGGTAGGCTCGGTGAGGGGTCAGAAGGACGTCGCCCAGGGGGCGACCCAATTCGGGGAACACCGTGTCCCAGCCCGTGTCGGCAAAGATGTGGCGAACCAGGGAGTAGCCATTGGTGTGCAGACCTGAGGAGGGCAGCCCCAGGCAGACATCTCCTGGGCGCACTTTGCTTCCATCCACAATGGCCTCGCGCTCGACCCAGCCGACCATGGCGCCAACGAGATCAAAGGTCCCGCGCCGATACACACCAGGCATCTCGGCGGTCTCGCCTCCCACCAGAGCACAGTCGAGCGCCTTACAGGCCTGAGCGCACCCCCCAACGACGGCTGCGACTTGCTCCGGGTCGAGCTTGCCTGCGGCGATATAGTCCAGGAAAAAGAGAGGGCGTGCACCCTGCACCAGAATGTCGTTCATGCAGTGGTTGACAATGTCGCAGCCCACGGTATCATAGCGACTCATGGCAGCGGCGATCATCGTCTTGGTGCCGACACCATCGGTCGAGGCCACCAGGACCGGATCGCGACCCTGGAGCACTTGCTCCAGCGCAAACAGCCCGCCAAAAGAGCCGACGCCCGCCAAGACAGCGGGGGTGTAGGTGCTGCGAACGGCTGCCTTCATCAGCTCGACAGCGCGGTCGCCGCTTTCGATGTCTACGCCGGCCGCAGCGTAGACGCTTTCAGGTTGTTTGGTTGATCGTTCGCTGTTTGTCATTCGCTGTTCACCGTTCGGGATTGTGCTGCGATGTCTCGACGGTAATGCGCCCCGCGAAAGTGAATATGCTCCACAGCCGCATAAGCTTGCTCCCGAGCAGCCGGCAGCGTCGGCCCGCTGGCCGTGACGGCCAGAACGCGCCCGCCCGCCGTGACCAGCCGTCCATCCGCCTGCTTGGTCCCTGCCTGAAAGACCATAACGTTGGGCAGCGCGCTGACCCGGTCCACACCCGTGATCTCTTTTCCCACCTTGTAGGAACCGGGGTAGCCATCGGAGGCCATGACCAGGCAGACCGTGTGGTCAGGCGTCCAACGCACCTCGATCTCGTCCAGCCGACCTTCCAGGCAAGCCAGGAGGATCTCCACCAGATCGCTTTCCAGCAGAGGCAAGAGCACCTGCGTTTCAGGATCACCAAAGCGGCAATTGAATTCGAGGACGCGTGGCCCTTGGTCGGTGAGCATCAGACCGGCATAAAGAACGCCCACATAGGGTGCGCCCCGTCGGCGCATCCCATCCACGGCCGGTTGCAGGACACGGACGACAACCTTGTCAACCAAATCCGGTGAAAGATAAGGAGAAGGCGCATATCCACCCATGCCTCCCGTATTAAGCCCCCGGTCGCCATCGCCAACTCGCTTGTAGTCACGAGCTGCCAGCATCGGTACGACTGTGCGTCCATCGGTAAAGGCCAGCAGAGAGGCCTCTTCCCCGACCAAGCAGGTTTCGATGAGTACCTGGTCGCCTGCTTTCCCGAAAGCCCGTTCCACCATCACCTTGTAAAGAGCAGCTTCCGCCTGCTCCAATGTCGAACAGACGAGGACGCCTTTGCCCGCAGCCAGTCCGCTGGCCTTTACGACGATCGGCGCTCCTTGCTGACGCAAATAGGCCAGGGCTGCCTCATACTCTCCAAAGATGGCCCCCATGGCAGTGGGAATGCCTTCTTCTACCATAAGGCGCTTGGCAAAAGCTTTCGAGCTCTCCAACTGGGCAGCGGCTGCGGTTGGGCCAAAGGCACGCAGGCCAGCCTCGGCAAACGCGTCTACCAGGCCGGCGGCCAGGGGGACTTCGGGTCCGACCGCCGTCAGGTCAATCTGCTCCTGCCGAGCAAAGGAGACCAAGGAAGGAATATCGGTGACCGCAATCGGTACGTTTGCGGCAATCGCGGCTGTCCCACCATTTCCGGGGGCCGTAAAGATTCGACTGACGTGGTGCGAACGAGCCAGCTTCTCAACCAGAGCGTGCTCTCGACCCCCAGAACCGACGACTAGTATGCGCATACTTTCATCCTTTCAGTATAGCTGTCACGTATCGAACCAGGCTCATCGTCGCCAAGCTCAGACATGGGCTCGAACATGGTCTTGGATACCCCGGTGTCCGCCGCCACCGGATACTCCCCGGTGAAACAGGCACGGCAGTGCCCCCCGGCTCCGGGCCCGACTGCTTTCACAAGCCCTTCCTGGGACAGGTAGGCCAGACTATCCGCCTCCAGATGTCTGGCAATTGCATCTATGTCCATGCGTGCAGCGATCAACTCGTCGCGGGTGGCCATGTCTACCCCCATGAAACAGGGGTGGCGGATCGGTGGTGAAGCCACCCGCACGTGTACTTGGGCGGCTCCAGCCTGGCGTAACAGGGCGACAAGCGGGCCGCTGGTGTTCCCACGCACGATCGAGTCATCCACCACCACTACGCGCTTGTCCTGCAAGTCTGGCAGAGGATTGTACTTGAGCGCCACCCCCAGGCGACGCAGACGATCGTCGGGCTGGATAAAGGTCCGTCCAATGTAGCGGTTCTTGATCAATCCCTCGCCAAACGGTATGCCGCTGGCGTTCGAGTAGCCAATGGCATGAGCCGTGGCCGAGTCGGGCACGCCAATGACCATGTCCGCGTCGACGGGGCTCTCCTGCGCCAACTGCGCTCCCAGGCGACGGCGCACAAAATGGACGGACCGTTTCTCCAACATCGAATCAGGGCGGGCAAAGTAGATGTACTCAAAAATGCACAAGGCCTGTCGCTCCACCGGTTTCGATCCCTGCCAGGAGGTCAGCCCGCTTTCGTCCAGCCGCACGATTTCTCCTGGTTGCACCTCGCGCAGGTAGGTCGCCCCGATCGTCGCCAAGGCACACGACTCTGACGCGACGACCCAGCCATTGGCATGGGAGTCTAACTGGCCCACACAGAGCGGGCGGAATCCCCAAGGGTCCCGTACGGCAAAAATGGCATCTTGCGTCAGGATCGTCAAAGAGTAGGCGCCCTCTGCCTGCTCCATAAAGGTGGCAATGCGCTCCTCAAAAGTCAAGCCCGGCGCGCCGGCCAGCATCTGGGTAATGACCTCGCTATCAGAGGAAGAGATCAACCCAACGCCTTTGTCCAACAGATCCTGTCGCAAAGCGAGAGCATTGGTGAGATTGCCATTATGAGCGATTCCCAAGGGACCCAGCGCCGTCTCGATCAGGTAGGGCTGTGCATTGCGCAGGTGCGGTGTGCCGGTAGTGGAATAACGGGTGTGGCCGAGGGCCAGGTGGCCTCGTAGGTTGTGCAGGTTTTCCTCGTTGAATACCTGCGCGACCAGACCAATCCCCTTGTGAATGTGGGCGGCGCGGCCATTGGAGGTGAGGATCCCGGCATTCTCCTGCCCTCGATGCTGCAGAGCATAGAGGGCAAAGAAGGACAGCCGGGCCACCTCGGCCCCAGGGGCATAGATCCCAAAAATGCCACACGCCTCGTGGGGTTTTTCGGCAAATGGACACATAGTACACTCACTCCTGTCGTGCAGCATCGGCGTCAAACAGGCGTTGGCGTTGCTTGCGTTGTGCTTCCAGCACCCTTTGACGCAGGGCGGGTTCGGTCAATCCCAGGATTTTGGCTGCCAGCAAGGCGGCGTTCCGAGGTTCCAGGACCACGGCCGGAGCGACGCCCGATGGCACGCGCAAGGACGACAGCAAATCGCCCCCGGCGAACTTTGCCGAATAGGGTGGACAGGCGATGACCGGCGCCGACACATGGGCATCCACCAGGCCGCTCAGCGCGTTGCTGCGGCCGGCCACGGTGACATAGACCTTTGGACGGGGATCGGTTTCATAGTTTTTCAACAAGCTCAGGAGATGGTGAGGGGTCTTGTGAGCCGAAGCGACACGCATTTCCCAGGAAATGCCCAAACTCTCTAGGG
>JASFTJ010000349.1:0-3967 GCA_050053615.1 Anaerolineae bacterium
CCTAGCTGGGCGAGAGAATGGCCCATTGCCAGTCACCACGGTTACGTGCGGAGCTACCGGTTGGTGGATTGACGGGCTGAAATTGAGGATTGGTCCCTCCATGCACCAATCGCCTAATCGTTCGTTTCCACCAAGTTCATCACTTCACCGCCGGTAATCTCGACCAGCCGCTCGTAAGCAATGGGAAAGACAGCATGACCACTGCCGGCGGCGGCCCACACCGTGTCAAAGCGGCTCAGCGTGCGGTCAATGAGAATCTGCATAGAAGGGCTATGGCTCACCGGTGGCACGCCTCCCACCCGAAATCCGGTATGTTCCAACACTTCGTTCGGCCGAGCGATGCGCAGCTGCCGTTTGCTCAACCCCAGTTCGGCCCGCAACCGCTTGATGTCGGCCCGCTGATCCCCGGCGACCAACACCAGGAGTGGGGCGCCATCGGCCAAAAAGACGAGCGACTTGACGATGCTGCCCAAAGGTGCACCGACGGCTTGTGCCGCAGCTTCGGCGGTGCTGGTGTCGGCCGGCAGTTCGCGTACCAGGCTAATATCCAATCCGGCGCTTGCCAACGCTTGTCTGACTCGCTCTATGGGTTTCATCGCTCTTCCGACATCACACAGGGGCAAATCGGAGCATGAACGAATTCACTCATTTGCCCATTTCCTCGTTCTCCAATGGCTCAACACGAATTGTGCCCGCCCCCAAGATCTCACGCAGCTTTCGCTCCAACTCTAAACAGTGGCCGGTTGCGTCGTTGGGAAACTGGATCTGGATCCGGCCCTGGTTGCCATTCTCCAGATAGAGGCTGAACCGGTCGTCGCCCTGGTAACTCACCAACAGGTCATAGGCCTGCCCGAGCCGCTTGATGGTCCGCTCCATGTCCTGACCGCGAGGGACGGTCACGTGAAGGTGCACCGGACCCTTGGGTCGGGCTACTGCCGACAGCGGGACGGGCGCATCCTCCAGGGGACGAACTTTGGTGATCTCGTTGGTGACCGAATCGGCAATGATGCTGGGCTCACGCCCGCGGAGGCTGACCTTGCCTCGCACGACCAAGACACGCTCCGGCTGCCAGAGGTCCCGCGTCTCCTCCCAAGTCCGGGGAAAAATGACCACCTCCACGGTGCCCTGCAGATCCTCAATCTGGGCAAACGCCATCGGATCGCCCTTTTTGGTCAGAATCTGCCGCACATAGTTGACCATGCCGGCCACTGTTACTTTCTGGCCGCCCATTGCCTCGTCAATCTGACCGGTGAGGACAGTGATCGTGTTCTCCAGATCGGCCCACACGCGGGACAGCGGATGGTCCGAGACGTAGGCGCCGATCAATTCCTTCTCCCAAGCCAGAACCTCTTTGCGCGGAATGTCCGGGACCTGGGGCATGGTGGCCTGGATGCCAGTCGTCGCAAAGGCGGGCGTGCCAAAGAAGCTCACCTGCTGGACCGAGCCGTGGATCTTTTGGCTCTCATCCATCATGCGATCCATCACAGCCAACAATTGCGCCCGGGTACCGAAGGGGCTCAAGGCGCCAGCCTTGATAAGGGACTCCAGCGCCCGGCGGTTCACCTGGCGCAGGTCCACCCGCCGACAGAAATCACTCAGGTCTCTGAACGGCCCGCCTCCTGAACCGGCCGAACGGTCGCGCGCTTCCAGGATCGTCTGCACCGGCCCTTCACCCACGTTCTTGACGGCGCACAACCCGTAGCGGATGGCTGGTCCCTCAATATCTTCCGGCTCGTCCTCGATCCTAAAGTCAGGGCCACTAAAGTTGACGTTGGGCGGCAATACCTCTATGCTCAGACGCCTCGCCTCGGCAATGAGCAGCCCCACCTTCTCGACATTGCCCTGTTCCACCGTGAGCAGCGCGGTCATGTACTCCACGGGATAGTGAGCCTTGAGGAAGGCTGTCTGGACGGTGATGATAGCATAGTCGGAGGCATGGGCCTTGTTGAAGCCGTAGCGAGCGAAATACTCGAACGCGTCAAAGATTTCGTTGGCGCTGACCTCGTCCATACCGCTGTGCTCGCAGGCGCCCTCAACGAACGTGGCCCGGTGTCGAATCAGTTCCTGCCGTTTTTTCTTACCCACGGCCTTGCGGACCAGGTCGGCGTCGCCCGGCGTGTAGCTGGCGATGTCGGTCAGGATGCGGATGATCTGCTCCTGGTAGACGCAGATGCCATAGGTTTCGTCCAGGATCGGTTCCAACACCGGATGCACATATGTGGGTTCCTTGACTCCGTGCAAACCAGCGATATAGTCGTCAATGAACTCCATCGGGCCGGGGCGGTAGAGGGCCAGCACTGCGACGATGTGATCGAACTTGGTGGGCTGCATCGAGGTGAGCACACGCCGCATCCCACCTGATTCCACCTGAAAGATGCCTGTCACCTCGCCGCTGGCCAGCAGACGGTAGGTCTCCGGATCATCCAGGGGGATACTCTGTTGTGTGAAGGTGATACCGTGACGCTCGGCGATCAGGTCCACAGCCTTGCGTAGGACGGTCAGGGTGCTGAGCCCAAGAAAGTCCACTTTGAGCAAGCCCGTGTCTTCCAGCACGTCCATGGTGTACTGGGTGACGGGAAGCCCCTCGTCGGCGCCACGGGTGGGGCGGTGCAACGGCGTGTACTCCACCAAGGTCTTGTCGGTGACCACCACGCCCGCTGCGTGGGTACTGGCGTGCCGCGAAACCCCCTCCAGCTCACGGGCGGTGTCAATGAGGGTGTGAACGTATTCGATGCCCTCGTACATCTGCCGCAGTTCGGACACCTGGCCCAGTGCCTGATCCAGCGTGACGCCGGGACCTCCGGGCACTAGGCGGGCTACCTTGTCGACTTCACCCAGGGGGATGTCCAAGGCGCGGCCCACATCGCGGATGGCAGCCCGGGCGCCCAGCGTCCCGAAAGTGATGATCTGCGCAACTCTGTCGGCGCCGTACTTGCGCACGGTGTACTCGATCATTTCCTCGCGGCGGTCATCGGGATAGTCGAGGTCAATGTCGGGCATAGTCACGCGACCAGGGTTCAGGAACCGCTCAAAAATCAACTCGTGCTCCAGAGGATCGAGGTTGGTGATGCCCAGCCCGTAGGCCACGATACTGCCCGCCGCCGAGCCGCGCACGTTCCACCAAATGTCACGCTCCCGGGAGAACTGGCACAGGTCCCAAACAATCAGAAAGTAGACGTCAAACCCCATCTCGTGGATGATACCTAGCTCGTATTTCATCCGATTCTGTACTTTTTCGGTCTGAAACTCGTCGCCGTAGAGGCGGCGTAGACCGGTCTCGGTCAACTGGCGGAGGTAGGTCTCGGCCGTAAGGCCGGGCGGGACCTCCATCTCCGGCAAGTGGAAGCCAGTGGGATCGAGGTTCACGTTACACCGCTCAGCGATGGCGACCGTATTGCGCAGCGCTTCGGGCAGGTCAGTAAAGAGGGCAGCCATTTCCTCAGGGCTTCTCAAATAGTAGCTGTCGTTGTTCAAGCGCATCCGCGACGGGTCGTTCATCGTCTTGCCCGTCTGGATGCAGAGAAGAACTTCGTGGGCATATGCCTGATCCCGCCGGATGTAGTGACTGTCGTTCGTGGCAACCAACGGGATGTCCATCTCCCGGCTCATCTCCACCAAGGCCCTGTTCACGGGCTCCATTTCCGCGATGTCATGCTCTTGGAGTTCGAGGAAGAAATTGTCGGGACCCATGACATCACGGTACCAGGCGGCAACCTTGCGGGCCTGCTGGGGCCGGTTGTTTTGCAGTAGGCGCGGCACCTCGCCGGAGCCGCATGCAGACAGGGCGATGAGCCCCTCGGCGTGCTCGGCTAGGTACTCCTTGTCCACTCGAGGCTTATAGTAAAAGCCTTCCAATTGGGCCGCCGTGGCAATCTGTGTCAGGTTGTGATAGCCGGTCTGGTTCTCGGCCAGGAGAACGAGATGGGTGGACCTGGCGTCACGCTTGCCATCCTTTTGCGTCATGCGC
>JASFTJ010000350.1:0-3966 GCA_050053615.1 Anaerolineae bacterium
GAAACGGGGAATAGGAAAAGATCTTGAATCTCACCCTAGGTTCCTCGTTTTCTGCTCCTTATTCCCGAATGAAGGATTATGAGCGCCAAACGAGATTATTACGACGTACTGGGTGTGAGCCGGCAGGCATCGGAAGCTGACATCAAAAAGTCTTTCCGACGGCTAGCCCGCAAGTATCACCCCGACGTCAACAAGAACCCTGACGCCGAAACCAAGTTCAAAGAGATCAATGAGGCCTACGAAGTCCTCTCCGATCGGGAGAAGCGGGCAATGTACGATCGCTTTGGCCACGCTGGACCACAGGCCGGCTTCGGAGGTTTTGACGGTTTCGGCGGCATTGAGGACATCTTTGAGAGCTTTTTCGGCGGAGGTATGCGGACCGGAACTGCCCGAACGGGGCCTAGCCGAGGTGCAGACCTGCGCTACGACCTCGGCATCGAGTTCGAGGAAGCGGTCTTTGGCTGCGAAAAAGAGATCATTGTGCCCCGCCACGAGGCGTGCCCGAACTGCAATGGGACGGGAGCCGAGCCCGGCACGCAACCGATCCGCTGCCCCCAGTGTAATGGCACTGGGGAGGTCCGCCGTCAGCAACAGACCTTTCTGGGCTCGTTCATCCAGGTGACCACGTGTCCACGTTGCCAGGGCGAGCGCGAGATCGTGACCACGCCCTGCACCGAGTGTCGAGGCCAGAAGGTGATCAAGGTCGAACGCCCCATGTCGGTCAAGATCCCGGCAGGGGTGGATGACGGCACCCGCATCCGACTGGCCGGCGAAGGCGAGCCCGGCAGCCGGGGAGGGCCGCCCGGCAACCTGTACGTCGTACTGCACGTCGAACCCCATCGCCACTTCCGGCGCGAGAACAACAATATCCTGCTGGAGATGGGTGTTAACATCGCTCAAGCGAGCTTGGGCGACAAGATCAAAGTGCCCACGCTCGATGGGGAGGAGGAATTGGTCATCCCGGCCGGAACGCAGACCGGCGAGACCTTCCGCCTACGGGGCAAGGGTGTACCCTACCTGCGGCGCAACGGCCGCGGCGATCAGTTGGTGATGGTCCAAGTGCTGACGCCCAGCAAACTGACGCCACAGCAAAAAGACTTGCTGAAGAAACTGGGGAAGACTTTGGGCAAAGAGGTCATTCAACAGCCGGAAAAAGGCTTCTTTGAGAAATTCAAAGAAGCCCTTGGAATCTAGCAGAATACAGGCAGGGCGGTCAGCCTCGCCTGTTCGAAGCGTTCACCCCTCCCTTGGGGGAGGGGCTGGGGGAGGAAGTTCGGCAATGGAAACCGCTTTCAGTGATTTCAATCACTTTCCTGGGCATCGTTTTCCCCCCCCAACCCCACCCTCCCCAGAGGGGGAGGAAGTGAACGGTTACCGCTTGTCTTCTTGTGAGATAACCCCCACCTGAGCCCAGACATGAACTGGCTTGAGATCAGCGTGACGACTGACGGCGAAGCCGCCGAGGCCGTGACTGAGCTGTTTAACCGACACGTCCAAGGTGGGGCGGTGATCGAGACGCCCGTAGACCCGCTGGAACCCGAATCGGATGTAGGTCAGCAGCCGCACACGGTGATCGTCAAAGGCTATCTGCCCCTCGATGGCACGGCCCACGAGCTTCGAAGCCGTCTGGAGGAAGGGTTGTGGCACCTGTGCCAGATCTATCCCATCCCCGAGCCAGTCTTCCGTGAACTAGCAGAATCCGATTGGCTCGATGCCTGGAAGCGCCAGTACCATCGGCTGCGCGTCGGCCGGCGCATAGTCATTGTGCCTGCCTGGGAGGAATATACACCAGAGACCGACGAGGCGGACCAGGTCGTCATCCACCTGGAGCCCGGAATGGCCTTCGGCACTGGGCTGCACCCCACCACCCGCCTCTGCCTGGAGGCACTAGAAGCGCATCTGACGCCAGGCGACAGCGTCCTTGATGTCGGGACCGGATCCGGAATCTTGGCCATCGTCGCGGCCAAGCTGGGTGCGCGGTCCGTGCTGGCCCTGGAGGCTGACCCGAGGGCCGTGACCGTGGCCCAGGAGAACACAGCGGCGAATGGCGTGGCCGAGCAGGTCGCCGTGCGTCATGGGTCCCTGCCCGGAGGCGCGCCCCGAGGGAGGGCGCCTAGACAGTTTGGGGCGGAGGGGCCGCTGGAGATGTTGGACTCTGGTCAGTTCGATCTGGTGCTTGTGAACATTCTTGCGCCAGTGATTATTGGCATGTCCGAGTCCTTGGCGACGCGTACGCGACCGGAGGGGCTTCTCATCGCCGCAGGGTTGACCAAGGATCAAGAAGATACGGTTAGACACGCCTTCCAAACCGGGGGACTTCAGATCATCGAGCGCGCCCAGGAAAAGGATTGGGTCTCTCTGGTAGCACAGCGGAGGTAGAGACCATGCATCGTTTCTTTATCCCGCCGTCCTGGATCCGGGGCAACGAGGTGGAAATCACCGGCCCTCAGGCGCATCAAGTCGCTCGCGTGCTGCGGATGCGGCCCGGCGATAGGATCATCGTCCTCGACAATTCCGGCTGGGAAATCGAGACAAAGCTCGTTTCGGTGGATCCCCGTATCATCAGAGGAAAGGTCGTGAACCGCCGGCTCGCCAGCAGCGAGCCCCGCACCAAGATCAGCCTCTACCAAAGCGTGCTCAAGAGCAAGGGCTTTGAGTTAGCCTTACAAAAAGCCACCGAGCTGGGAGTCGTTGAGTTTGTGCCGCTCATCTCCGATCGCTGTATCGTGTCAGACCTGGAGGCAGTGTCAAGAAAGCGACGTCGTTGGGAACGCATCATCCAGGAAGCAACCGAACAGTGCCGCCGGGGCCGGAAACCGGCGCTGCGATCCGCGGCGCTCTTCCCGCAAGCGTGTGAGCGGGCGCGACAGTCGGGGGGCCTTTCATTGATCCCCTGGGAAGAAGAGTGCCCGGTTTCACTTCGTGACTTGTTGCAGAACGCCCCCCCTGGTCGTGAGCAGAACTGGCCTCCCTTCACCATCAACCTCTTTATCGGACCGGAAGGTGGATTCACGCGCGACGAGATCGTCATTGCCCAGGGATACGATCTCGTGCCGGTCACGTTGGGGCCGCGCATCCTCCGCGCCGACATGGCCGGCATCGTAACGGCAGCCATGATTCTGTACGAATTGGGAGACCTGGGCTGATACCAACTGCCAACTTGAACACCGTGAATCAGAAGTCAAGCGCCGGTTGAGTAGCTGGTATCATCTCAACAATTCGGGAGCAGACCGGGCCGCTTGCGCGATGCCCGGCGGCGTGGCCTGTCCAGTGCCGGCCAGGCACGGGGGAGCCGTCCCAGCTTTTTGAGATGATACAGTAGCTGCGAGCAAATAGCGAGCTGCGTATCGAAACCAAGCGCTCCTGTGCATTCCGTGCCCTTGGTTTCGATACGGTCTTTGGCATACTCAACCAGGGGCCGCTCGCTTATTCATGATACGTTGTTCGGCAATTGGTGTGAGACACGCACGTGTAAAGCCCCCTTCCCATCCTGGGGAAGGGGGCTTCTTCCGTATCACTTCGACTGCCCATCCGGGTCCTCCGCCTGCAAACGGGGTCTGCGTCAGCCTGACGACCCCTTTCACAACTTGGCGACGAGTTCCTCAATCCGCTCCAGTTTCTGGAACACTCGCGCCCAGTTCCCCGAGTGAGGCGGCTGCTCTGGCGGCTCTTCCGGTGGCTCCTCGGGCGGCTCCTCCGACGGTTCAGTCATGGTCAGGGTAACAAAGGTCGCTCCATCGTGTGTTTGTATTTCAAAGGTTTCATCCAGAAAGGTCAGCGTGTAGGTACCAATTCGAGGCGCCAGTACCTCAAATCCACCCGGCCCATGCTCCAGCTTTGACCCGCTGAGCATAGTGGTGACGTTGCCGGCGGGATCGGAGATGGCCAGCTCAACTTCGGGCTCGGGGAGGGTCCCGGCGATGATTCGGGAACCGGGTCGGTATTCAACCTCCATCTCCCATTCGG
>JASFTJ010000351.1:0-3965 GCA_050053615.1 Anaerolineae bacterium
CGGCCGTGGACCAGCTCACCCACTGTGCGGCGCTAGAGATGGCGGGCAAGGGCGTGCGAATCAACGCTGTCAACCCCGGTGTGACTGTGACCCAGCTCCACCGTCGCGGCGGCATGGACGAAAAAGGGTACGCTGACTTTTTGGAACACAGCCAAGCGACGCATCCACTGGGGCGCGTGGGAAACCCCGAGGAGATAGCTGAGTTGATCTACTTTCTGGCCTCGCCGCAAGCCGGGTGGATCACCGGAGGGTCCTATCCGATCGACGGGGGCCGGCACCAGACGTGTGCCCGATAGGCGAAAGGCCCGAAGGGCAGTCCAAATGTGAAAGCGCTGCCAGGCCGTCGGAACTCGCCCACGAGCGCACGCTGTTTGACTTTTGCCCTTGGTTGGGCTATAATGGCGCCGCCATTTGAGGAGAGCAATAAAGGGAGGAAGAAAAGACCTTGGCAAACACGAAATCGGCTATCAAGAACATACGCAAGTCAAAGCGAAAGCAAAAGATCAATCAGTTCCACCGCTCGCGGGCGCGAACCTTTGTCAGGAGAACGCGTAGACTGATTGATGCCGGCCAGCTGGAAGAAGCTGACGCCATGGCCCAGCAGGCCATCAGCGCCTTGGATAAGGCCGCGCAGAAAGGCGTCATTCACAAGAACAATGCAGCGCGGCGCAAATCGCGCCTATTGAAGCGCCTGAATCAGGCCAAGCGGCAGGTTGCCTAAGCGACTGGTTTCACGCTTCTGCGCATCGAGTGTCCCGGTTCTGCGGGGCATCCCACACAACTGAGCCGGGACAGGACCTACCCCACCCTTCGGCTGTGCCGCTTGCACGGCCTGTTGGTGGGGTTCTTTTTTTTTCGCATAGACTCGAACCCGACGAGGAGGGATGTTGGCCTATCCGCTATACGTCGCCTTGATCTGGCACATGCACCAGCCCTATTACAAGGACGGCCAAACGAGTGAGTACATCCTGCCCTGGGCGCGTCTCCACGCCGTCAAGGATTATCTGCACATGGCGGAGGTGCTGGCCGACCATCCTGACGTACACGCAACCTTCAATGTCGTACCCTCCTTGGTCGAGCAACTGGAGGAATACGTCACCGGTGAGGCGCTGGACCGAATCCAGGTACTCAGCTTGCAAGAGTCCTGGACCAGCGACGAGAGAGCCTATCTCCTCGCCAATTGCTTCAGTATCAACTGGGACAACATCATCCGGCGCTACCCCCGCTACTGGCAGTTGCTTCAATTGCGGCAGCAAGCGCCCAGCGAAGCGCTCCTCTTCACGGACGATTACTATCGCGACTTGGTCGCCTGGTTCAACCTAGCCTGGATTGATCCGAACTGGCTGGAGCGCGACCCGTTGCTCCGGGAACTGGTGACAAAGGGGCGACACTTTTGCCTCGCCGATGTGCGAGCCATCCTTGATAAACAACGAGAGATCATTGGGAAAATCCTGCCCCTCTACCGAGAGCTGGCAACACGGGGGCAGTTGGAGCTTGCCGTCTCGCCCTACTACCATCCCATCCTGCCGCTGGTCATGGATAACCACTATGCCCGACGGGCCAGCCCCGGCCTGCCACTGCCGAACGCCGTGTTTGCCCATCCAGAGGATGCCAGCGAGCAGATCCGCCGCGCTGTGGAGGCCCATCGCCGTCACTTTGGGCACAGGCCGCAGGGGATGTGGCCCTCCGAAGGCGCAGTCTGCCCAGAGATTGTCTTTCGCCTGGCCGCGGAGGGCCTTACCTGGTTCGCCTCTGATGAAGCGGTTCTGGCCCTCAGCCTGGACGAATGGGTGCACCGCGACGGCTATGGCCACGTCACCAATCCAACGTTGCTCTACCAACCCTATCGCACCCATGTGGGCGCTCGACCGCCGGCCATCGTTTTTCGCGACCGGCTGCTGTCGGACCGGATTGGCTTTGTTTACAAACAGTTCGAGGGCCACGACGCCGCCGAGGACCTGGTCCACCGCTTGCACCGCATCCGCGAGAATCTGAACGATTCCCATCAGCCCTACCTGGTGACCATAATCCTCGACGGCGAAAACTGTTGGGAGGAGTACGAGCACAACGGCGACGTCTTTTTGCATCACTTCTACCACCTCCTTGCTGTGGATCCCGATTTGCAGGCAGTCACCGTCAGCGAGTACTTGTCCGAGCACCCCCCACGCGCCGAGACCGCGAACCTGCACACCGGTTCCTGGATCAACCACAACCTAGAGACCTGGATCGGGGAAGCCGAGCAGAACCGCGCCTGGGAGTGCCTGACCCGGACTCGTGACCGGCTTATCGCCTGGCAGCGGGAGTATTCCCTGGTCGACCTTGACGTTTTGGAGCGGGCCTGGAAGGCGATCTATGTCGCTGAGGGGAGCGACTGGTTCTGGTGGTATTACAGCCGTAACTTTTCAGATCAGGATCAGTTGTTCGATGCGGCCTTCCGCGGTCACTTGGCTTCGGTCTATACCACCGTCGGCCTGCCTGTGCCCGATTGGTTGGAGATTCCCATTGCCGGCCTAGCCGAGCCGGTTCACTGCCGCCCGGCGAGCGCGTACGTTACGCCCCATCTGTCGGCGGCGCCGGCTGTCTCCTTGGAATGGACCGGGGCCGGCTATTTGGAGCCGCTGCCATCCGTGGGAACGATGCAGCGAGGTCACACGCTGATCAAACGGCTCTACTACGGCTACAACCCCGCCGACCTGTTCCTGCGGCTAGAACTCGACGAGCCATCGCTCCCGTACCGAGTAGCTTTTTACCTGGCCGTGCCCGGTTGGCGAAAGGTCAACCGCCGCGTGCGATTTGCCGACACCAACCCAGCCCTGGAGCTGAGCAGTGTGGGTCTGGGTTGGGAGATTGCGCTACCGCCAGAGCGCCACGAGGCAATCCTCCACCGGGCCGATGGACAGGAGGTATGGCGTCCCGTGAAAACCTTGACTGCCGTGGCCGTTGGCGAGACCACGGTCGAACTGGCGGTGTCGTTGGGGGGGCTTGGCCTGCGCCTGGGCGACGCCGTCGAGCTGGTGGCGACACTGGCCCGGGACAACGTACTGGTCGAGGCGCTTCCCGCCTCCGACACACTCAGCTTCAACCTGAAGCCGATGGCCTGAACACAACGATCCCCTCACCACCCCAACCTCACCCCTCCGCGGGAGAGGCGGCTCTGCCGTTTTGGCGGGCGTTGCATAAACAGCCCGGCCAGCTTGCCTCTGGCCTCCCCTACATGAGCACTGGCCCGCCAACTTGCCGCCCGGCGCGTTGTGTGCTATCATAGCGCCGGTTTCACGGCTGTAGGGCAAGATGACATCTTGCTTCCACAATCTCGCCAAGGAGAATCGGCGCACGTGAAAGACCGTTCCACACTGCTTGCCTACATATTCCTTGTACTCGTCATGCTACTGGCGCTGGTCCTGCGCTTCTACCGCCTAGATGCCCAAAGCCTTTGGTACGATGAAGGCTTTAGCATCTACCTGGCGCGTATGGACCTGGCCCAGATCACGGCTCGCACCGCCGCCGACATCCAGCCACCATTGTACTACTACCTGCTCCATGGCTGGATGGGCCTCTTGGGTGATGGAGAACGGGTGTTGCGCGGCCTCTCGGCCCTGTTTGGCGTGCTCACCGCGCCGCTCATGTACGCTGTGGCCCTGCGGCTTTTCCGCAGCCGCTTGGCGGGTCTCCTGGCCGCCCTACTGGTGGCCGTCTCTCCCGTCCACGTCTGGTATGGTCAAGAAGCAAGGATGTACACCCTGCTGACCTTTCTCTGCCTGTTGTCGAGCTATTTTCTTCTGCTGGCGATGCGGCAAAGTGCCATCCCCATCCCATCCGGTTCGCGACCATCCTCCCGCCAGGGAAGAGAGGGGAGGAACGGGAGTATTCTCTTTTGGCTTGCCTTCACCCTAACCAGCATCACCGCCCTCTATACTCACTACTTTGCCTCTTTTGTCTTGGCCTTTCAGGGGCTGTATGTGCTG
>JASFTJ010000352.1:0-3964 GCA_050053615.1 Anaerolineae bacterium
TGAACGGATTCTATCCGCATGCTCTTCGCATCCGTTGCTCTCACGTACGAGGTCGGTGAGAACGAGGTCAGGCAATAGTAGACCACGATTCGGGAGCCGTGACAAGTCGCTCCCCAGGAGGCTAGCGTGAAGAACAGAGGTCGAAATCTCAACCGTTGGCTGTCCCTTTTGGTGCTGCTCGCCCTGCTGCTGAGCGCCTGTGTGCCGCTCACGCCCGAGGTCACACCCACAGCCGGCGAGCCCACCGCCCACCCTTCGGCCGTACCGCCGACGGAGACGCCGCCGCCGACGGCCACGCCCCTGCCCCTACCCGCGCCGCGCCTGCTCTTCCGCAGCCCGGCCCCCGGCGAGGAGCAGCCCCTTGACGCGCCTATCGAGCTAACCTTCGACCAGCCGATGGAGCGGTCCAGCGTCGAGGCGGCGTTCACGATTTCCCCGACAGTGGACGGCGCGTTCACCTGGTCCGACGAGCGGACCGTGAGCTTTGCCCCCGCTGGGGGGCTCCAGCGCGGCGTCCGCTACATGGTGACCGTAGACGACATGGCCGAAAACGTCGAGGGCAAGCCGCTGGCCGAGCCGGTCCGCTTCCAGTTTAGCACTGTCGGCTACCTGGCGGTCAGCGAGGTCATGCCCGCGCCCAGCAGCGATGAGCTCAACCCCGATACGACCGTCACCGTGGTCTTTAACCGGCCGGTGGTGCCCCTGACGGCCATCCAGGACCAGGCCGAGCTGCCCCAGCCGCTGACCTTTGTGCCGCCGGTGCGGGGCGAGGGCGAATGGCTGAACACGGCCATCTACCTCTTTCGGCCCGACGAGGGCTTTTTGCCTGCCACCGAATACAAGGCCCGCGTCGCCGCCGGGCTGACCGACACCAGCGGCGGCGTGCTGGAGGAGGATTTCACCTGGACGTTCACCACCTTCCGCCCGGCGGTGCTGACGGTCCAGCCCAGCCGGGGCATCCAGTACGTCGGCCCCAGCGACGTCATCAGCACCACCTTCAACCAGCCGATGGATCACGACTCGGTCGAGGCCCGCTTTTCGCTGGAGGTGGACGGCGAGCCGGTGGAAGGCGCGTTCCGCTGGAGCGGCGGCAAGACGCCCACCGCCGAGGAGACCATGACCTTTGTGCCCGACGCGCCTCTGCCCCGCGACGCCGACGGCGTGGCGACCCTGCGCGCCGGCGCCCAGGCCCAGGTGGGCAACCTGGGCACCGAGAAAGCCGAGGTCTGGAAGTTTGCGACTGTCAAGGAGCCGGGCATCGTCACCACCTTGCCCAAAGACGGGGAGGAGGACACCGATCCCGGCGACCCGATCAAGATCGTCTTTGCCAGCCCCATGCAACGTGAGAGCTTTATGGACCACCTGACCATCCGCCCCGAGGTGACCCGGGTTTACACCTACTGGTCGTCCCACGACACCAATTTGCGCGTCTACTTCCCACGCGATCCGGCCAGCCCCTACACCCTCACCCTCGACGCCGCCACGCCCGACAAGTACGGCATGGCGCTGGGCAAAGCAGCCCGCATCCGCTTCACCACCGGTGACCTGGATCCCTACGCCACGCTCAACACCGGCAGCCGGCTGGGCGTGTTCAGCGCCTACACCGACACGGTGGTCTATGCTGCGTATCGCAACGTCTCGCGCCTGGACCTGAGCCTCTACCGTCTGCCGGAGGGTTCGTTCCGGTCGCTCTTTAGCCGCTGGGATGCCTGGGACAAGTTCCAACCGGACGGCGACGATCTGGTGCGCCGCTGGTCGCGGAAGGTCAGCCCGCCGCCCAACGAGGTGCGCCTGGGCCGCTTTGACCTGCTCGACGCCGGTGGCGAACCCCTGCCGCCCGGCCTCTACTTCCTCGAACTCGATGCACCCGAGGTGAAACGCCAGGAAGGCGAAACGCCGCCGCGCTTTGTGTTCGTCCGCTCGGCCCTCAACCTGAGCCTGAAGCAGACCCAGACCGAGGCGCTGGTGTGGGCCACCGACCTGGCTACGGGCCAGCCGGTGAGCGGACTGCCCATCCGCCTCTACGCCGAGACGCGCCCCGTGGGCGACGAGGGCACGACCGGCAGCAACGGACTTTACTACGCCGAGGGATTGGCGGTCCAGAACCTGTGGGATTCCTTCTTTGCCGTCAGCGGCGAGCCGGGCGACGACGACTTTGCCATCGCCTACAACGGCTGGGACGAGGGCATCAGCCCCTGGAGCTTTGATGTCGATTCCGAGTTTTGGGGCAGCGACTACGCGGGCTATCTCTACACCGATCGGCCCATCTACCGCCCCGGCCAGACCGTCTACTTTAAGGGCATCGTGCGTGCCGACGACGACGCCCAATACACCGTACCCGCAGAGATCGAGGAACTGACGGTAAAAGTCAATGACCCCCAGGGCAAGGTGCTGTACGAAAAGACGCTGCCCCTCAGCGACATGGGCACCCTCTACGATGAACTCACCCTGGACGCCGAGGCCGCGCTGGGCGGCTACTACCTCGCCATCGAGGACCCGGAGCGCGACCTCTTTGTCAGCACCAGCTTTCGCGTGGCCGAGTACGAGGCGCCCGAGTTCCAGGTATCTGTCGAGACCGATCCGCCCCCAGGGCGCGGCTACCTCAACGGCGAGACCATCAACGTCTCGGCCGAGGCGACCTACTACTTTGGCGGCCCCGTGGCCGAGGCCGACGTCCACTGGAGTGTCCTGAGCAGTGACTATGCCTTCCGCTACGAGTGCCCGCAGGGGACGAGCTGTCCCCGCTACAGTTGGACCGACTTTGAGTGGGGCGACTATGGCGAAGGCCAAACCTACGGCACCTACGGCCAGCTCATCGCCGAGGGCGACGCCGAGACCGGCGAGGACGGGCGCGTCACCTTCCAGGTGCCGGCCGACATCAGCCAGGAGACGGGCAGCCAGCGCTACACGCTGGAGGCCAGCGTGACCGACATCAACGGCCAGCAGGTCAGCAGCCGGGCCCAGACGGTCGTGCACAAGGGCACGTTCTACGTCGGCGTGGCCCCGCGCGGCTACCTGGCCGAGGTGGGCCAGGAGAAGCCCGTTGATCTGCTGACGGTGGACTGGGACACTGCAAGCAGTACAGGCGGCGAGCCGGCGCCCGGCGTCGAGCTGACCGTGGTGTTCATGGAGCACCGCTGGTACAGCGTCAAGCGCCAGGCCGAGGACGGCGGCTTTTACTGGGACTGGACGGCTGAGGACGTGCCGGTCTATACCACGACGGTCACGACGGACGACGCGGGGCAGGCATCGGCGGCGTTTGCGCCCACAAAAGCCGGCAGCTACCGTGTGCGCGCGATAGGCCGCGACGAGCACGGCAACGAGATCCGCAGCAGCGCCTACTTTTGGGTGTGGGGCGGCAGCAAGTTCGTGCGCTGGCGCCAGGAGAGCAACAACCGCATCGAGCTCATCGCCGACAAGGAGGAATACCAGGTCGGCGACGTGGCCGAGATCCTGGTGACGTCGCCCTACACCGGCACGGTGCAGGCCCTGGTCACCGTCGAGCGGGGCCACGTCATGCAGACCCAGGTCCGCGAGCTGGAGACCAACAGCAAAGTCCTGGAGCTGCCCATCACCGAGGCCCACGTGCCCAACGTCTTTGTCTCGGTCGTCCTGGTCCAGGGTTCGGAGCAGGCGCCCGATGGCCTAGCTAGTTTCAAGATGGGCGTCGTCAAGCTGCCGGTCTCGTTGGAGACCAAGGAGCTGAGCATCACCCTGACGCCCGACAAGACGATGGCCGAGGGCGAGCATTACGGCCCGCGCCAGACAGCGACCTACAACGTGCGCGTTACCGACAGCGAGGGCGCGCCGGTGCAGGCCGAGCTATCCTTGCGCCTGGCCGACCTGGCCGTGCTGGCCCTGGCCGACGAGCCCGGCCCCACGCTGCTGGAGCAATTCTGGCGAGGCCGGGGTTTGGGCGTCAAAACCAGCATGCCCCTGGTCGTGTCGATGGAGCAATTCAACC
>JASFTJ010000353.1:0-3953 GCA_050053615.1 Anaerolineae bacterium
ATAGATGGCCATAGAGCACATAAACCGCTTGTCCGTTGAAGCGCTGATCGAGCTCCTGGATCACCAGATTGCCGTAAAAGTCGGGCTTGAGGCCGTAGACGGTCTCCCGGTCGTTCCCAGCGACGACAACCGTCCCCGCTCCGGCGGCCAGCACCGGAGTGTCGGCTGGATTCATATAGTCCACGCCGTGATGCAGGTGATAACGTCCGCTGCCCGTGGAACCGTAGGGAAAATAGGTCCCTGGATAATGGTCGCCCTCGGCTCCTGGCCCGATAGGGGACATCAACCACAGATGATCCGATGCCGACGCCGGGGTCGGGGTGGGAACGGTGGGCGTCGGTGAAGGCGTCGAGGTGGGGGTCGGCGTGGGGGTTATCGTCGGCGTGGGCGTTGAGGTAGCAGTCGGCGTCCAGGTCGGCGTCGGGGTGGGGGTTGGGGTGAGGGTCGGGGTTGCTGTGAAAGTGGGGGTGCCCAACACCCTGGGTTGGTCCATAGCCGGTGCCCCGCTCATGACCAAGACGGCGACCAGGCCGACGACCAACCCCAACGCGCTGACGCTTTCTGCTCCTCTTCCCGACATGCTGCCAACTGGATGCTAGAAGCTGCTACGGCGCCCAGGAGATGCGCTCGGCTGTCCAATCGTATTTGTCGCTGCCATACCCACCATCCAGATCGAATAGTTTGCGCTGGTTGTTGCCATCGGCGTTCATCACCCAGATGGCCCAAGCCCCGCCTCGGTTCGAGACAAAGGCGATCGACTTGCCATCGGGCGACCAGGTAGGTAGGCCATCCTGGGCATTGTTGTTGGTTAGTCGTTTGAGGCTGCTGCCGTCCATGTTCAGGGCGTACACCTCCCAGTTTCCGTCACGCGCTGACATAAAGGCCACACGCGCTCCAGAGCCAGCCGGAGCAGTGTCGCTCTCATGGGTCGTCAGGCGGTGGTAATTGCCGCCTCCGGCTGCCACCCAATAAAGGCCGCAGTTGCCGCCGCCACCCAGAAAGTCACAGCCGCGGTAGACGACGCGCCCATCGGACATCCAGAACGGATACTCGCCCCGGATCTCGGTCGTGCCGATGGGGATCCAGTTCTGGTTCTTGCCGAGCATATCATGAACGATGCCCAGGCGGCTTTGCCCATCGCCCCACGACGTGGAGGAATAGGCCACGATGGCGCCGTCAGGCGACCAAGCGGGAAAGCTATCCTCCGAGTAGTTGCTGACCTCGTTTTTGTTGTTGCCGCTGGCATCCATGGTCACCAGATGCTCAAGATTGGGCGCGCCATCGCCGTTGGCGGCCAGCAGGTTGCCGTCTGGCCGGAACTGAGGTTGCCGGAATCCTACGCCAAGCAGATTCCGCCCGCTGCCGTCAATGTTGCTGACATAAAGCTCATATTTCCCCGTGCCAAGGTGGGGATTCCACACCGTAAACGCGATCTTGCCAGACAAGGTGACCGGCTTCGGAGTAGCCGTCGGTGTGGCCTTGGGTTTCTTGGTCGGTTTGGGCGTGGCCGTGGGCTCACTCTTGGTTGGTGAGGGTGTAGGCGTGGGAGTGGCAGTCCTGGTCGGCGTCACGGAGGGTGTCCCCTGGGAGGTTGCCGTTGCCTCGGGCGTCATCAAGATAATGGGCGTCCACGTGGGGGTGGGTGTCGGCCCAGGCGCCGGGATGATGAGCACCTGTCCGGCGCGGATCAATGTCGGATCGGTGATGCCGTTGGCCTCCGCCAGCGCTTTAACGCTGATGCCAAAGCGTCTGGCAATCTCCGAAAGGGTCTCCCCCTCTTTGACCACGTAGGTCTGGCCGGTGGAGGTTTCAGAAGTGGGCGACCAGTCAGGTGTCGTCGCCATAGAGGTGGCGGCGCTGAGGTCTTTTGTCGGCGGCGTGGACGTATTCGTGGGGGTGGAGGGCGGCGTGTCGGTTGGCTGGGGGGAGTCAGAGGGGATGGGGGTGATGGTGGGTGTGGGGGTGCGGCTGGGCGTGGGTGTCCACGTCGGCGTGTAGGTGGGCGTGGCTGGGCGTGGGGTGTAGGTCTCTACGGGAGCCACGGCGACAACATCCGTAGGCGCGGACATCGCTTCACCCCAATCACGCAGGAAAAAGACCCAGCCCGAGATCCCTCCGCCGATCAGGCAGCCGATGGCCAGCAAAGCCACGATGCTCGTGACCAGGAGCCGGGATGCTAGGGGCCGTGACTCCTGCTTCTCGCTGGGCTTGGGCTTTGCGGGGGCGGGCGGGGCCGTCACGGTCTCTGCCGTATCCTGTGTCGCGCGTTGCGTCTCGGTCTCTGCCGGCTCTTCAACCGTGTCTCTCGAAGGTTCGGCGGTTACCCATTGTCGCCCGTCGTGTACAAGCCAACGGCCTGTTCGCGGGCTAAGCATCCAGCGATGGCCCTCATCGTCTACCAGCCGCAATTGAGCGGCCTGCGCCATAAATTCGTCTTCCGTAAGCTCGTCGCGAACCAGCTTGTCTTCCAGTTCGCGGTAGCTTTTTTCTATCTCAGCAAAACGCATCCGTTTCCCTCAAAACTTTACCTCAGGCGAACACTGGTGCATTATAGCATACAACCGATTGCGATCCAAGCGGGAGCGTGCAGTGAGGGCTCAGGGGCGCAATATCGAAGAGGGGGGCTCTTGACGCGCCTTGGTCGCGGCCGAGCCCCAAGGGGTCTCGATGACAGCGAAAAGGGTTTTCAGCTTGGCCTTGATCCGATTGTCGTCCACCAAAGAGTCAAGCAGATCCCAGTCGGCCTTGTCGAGCTTTTTCTTGGGAGGCCTGCTCCGGCGTAGCAGATTGATGGCCTGCTGGAAGAGCGCCGACGCCAGCCTCGGATCGCCGCGCATGGCCCAGGCAATGCCGGATAGGACCAGTAGCCGTGGCGTGCCGTACCGTGCCGAGAGCCTTTGCAGTTTCTCCAACGCCAGATCTAAATCTCCAATGCGCAACACGGCCTCCGCCCAACAGTCGTGGCCATAGTCGAACGCAAAGGGGTCCAGTTGGGCCACGGCCTGCCACTCTTGTTCGGCCTTGGCTGGGTTGCCGGTCAGACTGTCGATGACGCCCCGCTGCAAGCCTGCTTGCAACTCGTTTTCATCCTCTTCAACAAAGCTCAGGGCTTGGCCGTAGCGTCCGGCGTCGGTGAGCATGGTGTACACACTGCGGATCTCGCTGTTCCAGTCTGGATTCAGAGTCGCCGCGGATTGCCAGGCATCTACTGCCTCGTCCAGGCTCTTCATGTCTCTTGACAAAAGGAAGCGGTAGTAGTGGACGCTGTCCAGTTCGGCAGGGTCGTGCTCTTTCGCCACGTCCAACGCGCGGTCGAGGGCGGCCTCACTTTCGCGAAAGCGGCCCTCAATGCGAGCCTCGTTGCCCAGAGCCAGCCAATTCCAGACCTGATCCGGTGCATCGTTGGCCAAAGCTTGCAACTCGGCCAGCCCCTGCTCGACCTCACCCTTGGCTACGCGTAGGATAGCCAAATCGCGGCGCCAGTCGTCGCTCTGATCGGGCGCGAGTTCCGGCAATGCCTCCAAGACCTCAATTGCCTCGGCGTAGCGACCCTCCATCTCGAGTACTTGGCCCAGTTCGGCCCGGGCCTGGACTTGAAAGTTGTGAAGCTCCGGACGGCGGGCCAGGACACGGTCGCTCAGGCGTGCCAACCGTTCTACCAGGTGGCGGTACAGTTTGATGGCATTCTGCAGGTCGCCCCTGTTAGCCGCAATCCGGGCGCGCTGCAAAATGCCCTCGTAGCTGTCGCGCAACGGCAGAGTCGGCGTACTCATTGTCCCTCTTCCGCATCGGCCGCAGCCGATCCCTTGTGCCCCTTGCGGATGTGACGATAGATGTAATAGGCAAGGCCAGCGACGATGACGATGGCGATGGGTATGTCAAACGGTCGCATGATGGCCCGCAGCTCCTCCCAATGCTCGCCAAAGTGGTAGCCGCCCCAAGCCAAGAGTCCG
>JASFTJ010000354.1:0-3945 GCA_050053615.1 Anaerolineae bacterium
AGTTGGATGGTTTGACTTGCCATTGCTGGACCTAACGGCCGGCGACGAAAGGTAAGCGTACTCGAAGCACAAAACATCTCGATATGGAACGGCTTGGAAGAAGGGGGCATATTCAAGGCCGAGAACGGAGGCGGGATGTGGCATCCAAGCTACGGGTTATTCCGCGTATCCGGCCTGTAGGTAAAATCAGCGCCAGGGCCAGCCCCAAACAAAGCAAGGTCAGGACCTTGCCCGTCAACCGCACGGGCGTGTCCCCCCAGCGCAGCAGGACGCGATGTTCGCCGGGCGGCACGTCCACCGTCAGCAGGCCATAGGGACCTTCGGGCCGCAGCGCCGAGTCAGGCAACCGCTCACCGTCCACGTAGACGCGCCAGCCGGGGAAGTAATAGGTGTAAAAACGCAGGACGGTCCCCTCGGCCGACCGGACCCACAGTTCGTCCGAGGCGCCGCCGGCCCGGATCATCTCCACCGAGGCGCCCGGCGCCAGGGCCTCCGCCGTCACCAACGGCTGCCCGGCCAGGTACTGCGCCACCAGCGGCGAATCGGGCGGCATTTCCTCCGTCCAGTAGGTCATGCCCCGCATATCGGTGTACTCCAACTCGAACTCGATGCTCAACAGCGGCCCTTCGGCGCTTTCGGGGATGGGCGTGTGCTGGGGCAGAGTGTAAGGAAAGCTGGCAAGAACGATGACCACAAGCAGGACCAGGATATGGGACACGGAATGCTGATCATTGGGTATTGCCAGGCCAGAGAGGACGGCCAGGACAACCGCCATGAGACTCATCAACCGCCAGGGGAACTGGATCAGCGCGGCCAGAGGCAACCACTCCCACAATGGTACAGAGACAGGCAGCATGAAAAAGAGCTGCAGAATCAGCGCAGCAGCAAAGAATACGATCCGCGCCCGCTCCCGGGCTGGCCGACGGAAGGCGCCAACTACTGTCACCGTCGCCAGGAGAAAGGGTACAATCCCCAGCTGGAACGACATCCCGCTCTGGGTCCCCGGGGGACCGGGCGCATAGCCCCAGGCAGCGGAGAGAAAATGAGCGGGCTGGACGAAATGTTGGGCATAATCATAGCCGGCCTGTACCCACTGCTCCTGGTTGATAAACTCCCGCTCCAGTAGATTGGGCAAGATCAACGCCGCTGCGATCCCTAGGCCCAGCAGCGAGCTGCTGAGCGCCGCGGCCGCCCGCTTGATCAAGAGCCGCCAGGCGACTTTGCCTTCGACTAGCAAGCGAAAGAGGACGTAAGCGGCGAGGAAAGGCGTGAAGGCCAGGGCCGTAACATTGTGAGATAGCCACAGCGCTCCGAAAGCCAGGGCGGCTAGGCCGAGTCTCCGCGCGGAAGGCTCCTCGAGTAGACGATGGAAGGTCAGCAGGGCCAGTGGCATCCAGACAAAAGCCACGTACTCAGCCAGGGCAGCTCGCACATAGATGTCCAACAGATGGTAGGGCGCGTAGACATAGACGACGGCGGCCAGCAAGGCCGCGCGCCGGGCCGTGATGCGTTCGTTTTGCTTAGCAAAGGCATACATCGCCAGGCCAGCGCCGACCGTGGCCAGCGCCCACGTCCACTTGACGGCAGCGACCTTGCCAGCCCCCAGTAGGTGAAACCCCTCAGCAGCATAGTAGGCCAGGGGCGAGTAGAGGACAAAAGTCGGATAGCCATAGCCCAGGGCCTGGTCCGTGGCCCAGCCCGGATACCACACCCCATCGCGCAACGCTGCGTCAAATTCGGTCAGAAAGAACACCGTATTCGGCGCATCATGGGCGTCAAAGAAATAGTTCGGGCCGGCCAGGGGCATCACGGCAAACAGGGAGAAGGCGAGGACCAACCAAAGGTAGGGATCTATGCGCCGGGACCACGATAAAAGACGATGGACGATGGACAAAGGCACTGCTGTCTCCTACTTTTCCCGTGACTTTCTGACCCGAAGGACCAAGCATCCCAAAAGCAGGGCGATCACCAGCCCGAGACTACCAAAGGTGACAGCCGTGCCCAGCTTGCGGATGGGGGTATCTTGGAAGCGCAGGAGCACACGCCCTACACCCGCCGGCACCCGAACTGTCATCAAGCCCAATTCACCACGCACGGCGATGGGCAACTCATCTATCATGGCATTTGTCTCTGGATCGAGCAGATACGCGTGCCAACCAGGGTAGTAGAAAGTGTTGAAGGTGAGTAACACCGAACGCTCGGTCGAGTACTCGACAAGTTCGCTGTCGGTGTGCAGTTCCAGCGTCCGGGCGTGGACCCGTCCCGGCTGCCGGTAGAGATAGTCATAGTGGATCTTGGAGGTTAGCGGTTCGCCCGCGATGTGGTAATCGGCCATGGGCGACCAACGCGGTATCTGGCGGACCCAGGCGGTCGAGCCCGTCATTTCGTCGGCCGATTGCTGAAAGCGCATCAGTCCGGCCAGTGAGACCTCGCGTTCGCTCATCTCGGCACGCATGTAGGGCAGGCTGCCCAGGATCAACAGGGCGACCAAAATCAGAGTGGGGACATCAATGAAGGTCTGCTCAGACCGGACGCCCACCACCGCACCGCATAGGAAAGCCATCGAGACGACCGTCAGGGCCAACAGCCGCCACGGGAATTGAGCCAGGCGAACCAAGGGCAAAGCCTGCCATAGCGGCGCCGAAGCATCCAACATCAGGAAAACGACGACAACGGTCAGCGCGCCAAAAAAGAGGACCAGGCGGCGGGCGGTGAGATGGGGGGCGCGTGACCACTTTTCCCCCTCCCGCCGACCCCCGCCAGAGGCGCTGACGACGTGTCCCACAAGGGCGCGGGAGTTGCGCTCCCTCTCCCTTCGGGAGAGAGATTGCCTCCCCCCCACCCACGCCGCGAGGGCCAGCACGCTCAGTACGACGGGCGCCAGGCCCAACTGGAAACTCGCATCGTCTTTGGGGCCGGGCACGCTGGTCCCAAAGCCCCACTTTGGCGAGAAAAGCTGAAAGAACTCGACGAAATCGCCGCCCCAGGCATAGCGTCCCCCATACCATTGGTCGACGCGGACGAAACGGTTCTCGGTCATGGCCGGCAGGGCAAAGACTGCACTGAGGCACAGCCCTAGAACCAGCGCCACGGCTGTTGGCGCCAGGATGTAGCCCAGGTGCCCCGCAAGCGGAAAAAGTGATTCGCGCGAAAAGCGTCGCCACGGCTGCTCATCGTTGATCCGGGCCAAGACCAGGGCCGCGATGTAAAAGACGAGGATGAGCGTCAGCAACAACGTCACCAGGGGGCTGGCGAACATCAGCGCCGCGTAGGCGCAGGCCAAGCCGAGGATGTTGACCAGTCGTGGACGGTGGAGCGTGGCCCACACACCCCACAGCACCAGCGGCACAAAGACATAGGCCACCGACTCGGCCAGGGCTGCACGCACATAGAGATCGACCAGCCGATAGGGGATGACCATGTAGGCCACCGCGGCTACCAGTCCTGCGCGTCGGCCCATGACTTGCCTGACAAATCCGAACATCGCCAGCCCCGAAGCGATGACGGACAAGGCAAAGACCATCTTGATTGCATCGGCAAAACCCAGCCCTAGCAGGTGAACCCCCTCGCCGACGTAGGTCGAAAAGGGGCCATAGATGTTGAAAAACGGGTAGCCGTAGCCAAAGGCGAAATCGGGCTGCCAGCGGGGATAGGCGATCCCGTCCTGGATCCCGCGGTCGAACTCGAAGAGAAAGTACACGCTATGGCGGGCGTCGTGAGCATCCCACATGTAACCGGGCTGGAGCAAAGGGGCGATAGCAAACAATGAAAAAAGGATGATGAGCAAGATGTAGGCCACGGAATGCACAATACGCGATGCATGATGCCTGACACCGTGCCTGTACGGCGTGCGTGAGTCGCTAGGGCACATGGAGATACACCGTTCTGTCGTCGCGGCCTGCGATGGAGAGGCGCTTCCCGGTTTCGAGCAGGTAGAGGCCGACG
>JASFTJ010000355.1:0-3937 GCA_050053615.1 Anaerolineae bacterium
CAAAGCCTTGAAACGACTGGCAGAACTGGCGAGGGAATGGGGGCTGCTGTCCGAGATGGCTGTATTGCACACAGGGACCGAGGAATCCGCTCAAGACTTGACTGCTATGCTGAGGGACCTGGTCCCGACCGATCGAGTCATCATCGGCCCAGCCAGCGCCGCCGTGGCCGTTCATCTCGGGCTGGGTGCTGTGGGCATCTGCGCCCTCTTGAAAGAGTGATCGCATCTACATGCGACAAAGCGCGCAGCTTGGCCGGAGCCACCGGAGGAGGCAACAGACAAGAGATGGCCGAAACACGTACCAAGCTGCCAAAGACACCGCTCAAGGAGAGCTGAAAGCGGATGATGGTCAGAGTCGTTACTGAAAGCACGGCTGATATACCGCTCGAGATAGCCGCCGAGCTAGGCATCACGATTGTGCCCAGCTATGTGATCTTTGGGTCCGAGACGTACCGTGACCAGGTGGAACTCACAAAGGCGCAATTCTACGAGAAGCTGGAAACCAGCACGTTCATTCCCACGACAGCGACGCCGCCGCCAGCTGTCTACGAAGAGACCTACCGCCGACTGTCCAGGGAGACGGATGAAATCGTCTCGATCCATCTGGCGGCAAATCTGAGCGGCTTGCACAGCGCAGCAGCAGTGGCCGCCAAGAATGTTACGGAAGCTCGCATCGCTGTCATCGACTCGGAACAGGTGACCATGGGCTACGGGTGGATGGCCATCGCAGCGGCAGAGGCCGCTCGACGCGGAGAAACCCTTGAGCAGATCGTGTCCCTTGTCGAGGATACAAGAGACCGTTCACGGCTTTTGGCCGTGCTCGACACCTTGGAATTTGTCTACAGAGGCGGCCGGGTAGGCTGGGTTCAGGCCATGCTCGGCACATTTTTGCGCATCAAACCCCTCGTAGAAGTGCGCAGGGGGGAAGTCACGTTGGTGGAACGCGCTCGCACCCGGGCACGCTCGATGGACCGGCTATTCGCCTTAATCCAGAGCCTCGGGCCGCTGGAGCGGGCCATCGTCTTGCATACCAATGCTCCAGATCGGGCAGAACGCTTGGCCACTCGCCTTCAGGCGATCATGCCTGACTGGAAGCCGCTGATCGGCCAGGCGGGCGTGACCATCGCCAGCCATGCAGGACCCGGCGCCGTGGGCGTCGCTTGCGTGACAGCAAAGTAAGCGCGGCAGTAGCATACCTATATTCGCAGAGCAAAGGCTTCCTAAGCTTGCAAATGAACCAAGTGCAGCGGGCCAGGCAATTCGCAGTTACTCGAACATACTCATGGAGGCAGAATGCCGACGGCTTTTGAAAAGCTGAACAAGATCCTAAAACTTGAACAGAGTCAAGGCTATCACGACCATTCCGTGATCGGCGGGCTGGCCAACTTTGCCAAAATCTGGCGGGACGAAGCCCTGGCAGAGACCTCAGACGAGTCAGAGATTAAACGGATCCACGAAATCGCTGATCTCCTGGCGGACTATGAAGGGATCGAACTGGAGCAGCGAACCCAGATCGTGGACAAAATCCTGAACTGGCCGGAACAACACGATGAACCGGCAGCGCGTCGTATGCCCCCTCCTCACAAGCCAACTCCGTCACGACGACCGCCGCGCACCACCCCCACGCCATCCAGACCGGCAGAGAAGCCGCCCGAGCGCCCCAGCCTGGGTTTGGATGCAGAGGTGAGCAGTCTGCCGGGCATCAGCACCACCTACACCAAACGTCTGAAGCGCCTTGGCATCAGCACCGTGGGCGACATGCTTTATCATTTTCCCCACCGTTTCGACGACTATAGCGCCCTCAAGCCAATCGACCGTCTCGAGTACGGCGAAGAGACCACGATCGTCGGCACAGTTTGGGAGACCCGCAGCCGCAAGACGCGGGGCGGGGGCACCATCGTCACAAGCGTAATTGCCGACGCATCGGGGACGATCGAAGCGGTATGGTTCAACCAACCCTACCTGACCCGCCAGCTGCGGAGCGGTCGGCGGATTGTCCTGAGCGGCAAAGTGGACGAATACCTGGGCCGGCTAACCATGAGTGCTCCGACCTGGGAGCCCTTGGCCCGGGAGCTGATCCACACGGCCAGGTTGGTGCCCGTCTACCCGCTGACCCGGGGCATCAGCGCGCGCTGGATGCGGCGGCAGATGAAACGGGTCATCGATCACTGGGCTCCCCGGCTCAAAGACCCTCTACCCGAGGAGATTCGAGCGCAGAACGAACTGATGGATCTGTCGACGGCCATCCAACAGATCCACTATCCCGACACGAGGGAACTGGCAGAGGAGGCTCGTCGCCGCTTGTCATTCGACGAGTTTTTGCTCATCCAACTGGGGATGTTGCGACAGCGACAAGAGTGGCAAAGCCAGCAAGGCGTTCCGCTCCCCCTGAACCGCGATTGTCTGGATGGATTCTTGAACTCGCTCCCCTTCGAGCTCACGGAGGCCCAGAAGCGCAGCCTGGACCAGGTGCTGACTGACTTGACCAAGCCGCGTCCCATGGGCCGGCTCCTCCAAGGGGATGTGGGTTCGGGCAAAACGGTGATCGCCGCGGCGGCAATGTTGATGACCGTAGCCGCTGGCAGACAGGCAGCCTTGATGGCCCCCACCGAGATTCTGGCAGAACAGCACTACCAGACGATCACAGAGATGTTGGCTGACGCTGAGGAGTGGGGGCTGGAGCGCCCCATCTCGACGCTGTTGCTCACCGGCAGCCTGCGCCGCGTGGAACGCCGCGAGATATACACAGATCTCGCTTCCGGAGAGGCGGACATTGTGGTGGGCACCCACGCCCTGATTCAAAAGCACGTCACCTTTAGCAACTTGGCCTTGACCATTGTAGATGAACAGCACCGATTCGGTGTCACACAGCGAGCTACCCTCCGGGAGAAGGGCAGCTCGCCCCATGTGTTGGTTATGAGCGCCACCCCCATCCCCCGCAGCTTGGCTCTGACCATCTATGGCGATCTAGATATTTCTGTGATCGACGAGCTGCCCCCCGGCCGCCAGCCCATCGAGACGCACTGGCTGCTGCCCAGAGAGCGGGAGCGCGCATACGCCTTTTTGCGCAGCCAGATCGAGAGAGGACGCCAGGCTTTTGTCCTCTATCCGCTTGTCGAAGAATCGGACAAAGTGGAGGCTCGCGCCGCCGTGGAGGAATACGAACGGTTACAGCGAGAGGTCTTTGCCGACCTGGAGCTGGGATTGCTCCATGGCCGGATGAAGGGCCAGGAAAAAGACGAGGTAATGACTCGTTTCCGCGACGGCGAGATAGACACTCTGGTATCCACCTCGGTGATAGAGGTCGGAATAGATGTGCCAAACGCTACCGTCATGCTGGTCGAGGGTGCGGATCGCTTCGGCTTGGCCCAACTGCACCAATTCCGCGGACGCGTTGGGCGGGGAGCGCACAAATCCTACTGCCTGCTCATTTCTGATGCAGCCTCACCTGACGACCCCCAGACGAAAGGAACGTGGGAGCGGTTAAAGGCCATCGAAGAAACTCAGGACGGGTTCATCCTGGCCCAAAAGGATCTGGAACTCCGAGGGCCCGGTGACTTTTTCGGCGTGCGGCAGAGCGGTCTGCCCATGCTCCGTCTGGCAAGTCTGAGCAATGTCAAAATCCTGGAACAAGCGCGAACCGCAGCGCAGACCATCTTTCAAGACGATCCGACGTTAAGCCAACCGGCACACCATCTATTGTTTGAACAGCTGTTGAATTTCTGGCAGGGTTACGGCGAACTGAGTTGACAATACACGGAGCACAGCAATGACCAAAGCAATCTATCCTGGCACATTCGACCCCGTACATAATGGACACATTGACATTGCCACGCGCGCTGCTGGGTTGTTCGAGCACGTGACCATGGCCATCTACGACCGCCCACTCAAGACCTTGCTGTTTACCACCGTAGAACGCAAGGCTATGATAGAGAAA
>JASFTJ010000356.1:0-3934 GCA_050053615.1 Anaerolineae bacterium
CGCGATCTGCCGGTAGGTCCAGTCGCACACGTCGCCGGCCGCCCACACCCCTTCAACACTGGTCCGCTGGTCGGCGTCGACCACAACGTAACCGTTCTCGGTCATCTCCAGCTGATTGCCCAGGAACTCGGTGTTGGGCTCGTAGCCGATGGCGATGAACGCCCCATGGACAGGGAACAAGCGCTCCTCGTCTGTCTTTACGTTGCGCACGTTGACGCCCGTGACCGAGTCCTCACCCACAATCTCGGTCACGATCGTATCCCAAAGGAAGTCGATCTTGTCGTTGCGGAAAGCACGCTCCTGAAGCAGCTTTTCGGCCCGCAATTGGTCACGCCTGTGGATAATAGTCACCCTATCTGCAAAGCGGGTGAGGAACATAGCCTCTTCCACGGCCGCATCCCCGCCACCCACCATCACGATTTCCTTGCCCCGGTAGAAAAAACCATCACACGTGGCGCAATAGGAAACACCCCGTCCCGAGAACTCGGCTTCGCCGGGAACGCCGAGCTTGCGCGGCGAGGCTCCGCTGGTCACGATGAGGGCCTGCGTCTCGTACTCGCCACCGTATGTCACAACCTTGAACGGCCGTTCAGACAGATCCACACTCGTCACGATGTCCATCTCGATGCGAGTGTCAAAGCGCTCTGCCTGTTTTTGCATCAGCTGCGCCAATTCAGCTCCCTCAATGTCCTCTGGGAAGCCGGGGTAGTTCCCAATCTCGCTGCTAATGGCCACCTGACCACCAAGAGAAGGGCCTGCAAAAAGCAACGGCTCCAGCTGGGCGCGCGCTGCATAGATCCCGGCAGCATAGCCCGCAGGGCCACTGCCGATGATGATCACCCTTTCCATTGTTATACTCCTTTGATCATTCTCGTTACCCAGATAGACAACATTGTACCTTGTTTCGTACTCTTTGACAAAAAGACGTCTGCCAGGGGCCGCCCGCGCCGTACAATGCACAAGATCTGACGAGCGCCATCTGCCCCGAACAGTTCGTCTGCTGGACTGCCGATACTATTCCGCAAGAGCCACTCCAGTTGACGAGCCAGGTCGGAGGTTTCTTACCCCTGCGGGAGATCATTGGAGGTGCTGCGCGATCCACAAGGATGCAGGCACAGTGTTCCGATATGGCTCAGATGCAATTGCCCTAAATCAACCGGGGCAACGGCTTTACAAATATATCCTCTTGCAGTATAATCGACATGTCGTTTGCAGGAACATTGTAGCCTTGTTTCCCAAAGAAACTTGGATGGCAAAGGAGGGGTAGCACCCCAGTAAACCGTGGTCGACGAGTAGGGCGGGTTTCTAACCCGCCAGGTTGTGGCCGGATTGGAATCCGGCCCTACATGCATGGCCTAGCTGGGCGATAGAATGGCCCATTGCCAGTCACCACGGTAAGTGCGGAGTTACCAAAGGAGGAAGTCCGTGGAGAAACCAAAAGTCTTTGACCAGCTTGGGCAGGAACAGGACTGGGATTGGCTCATCGAGAACTTTGGGGCTGTGAACTTGGAGCGGGCCGAGACCACTGATGCGCATGAGCAGGTCTATCGTATCGTCAAACTGCAGGATACTCTGGGCCCATCCGCGCAAGTGGTCAAGGTCGTGGATCAAGACGGCAACCCCATTGAGGGTATCAAAGTCGTCCGCTATTGGCCCGATGCACCCGACCTGCCAGCATGGCCGCCACCGATTAGCATGTGGCGCGACCAGGGCGTCTTTGGTCCTACCAATGACAATGGGGATGTCGGTTTCGGCATGGGAGGGGGAGACTACTACTTCCCGCCGGACGGTGGACCCAGTGCGATCTGGGTGGCTGATGAGGCCGGTCCGGCGGATTTTATCAGCGGACTGGGTATGCTAGGTGGCACCAATCACCGCCATCTAGACATCCTTTACCAGCTCCACGACGTGGAGCTGACGCCGCCGGACGAACCGCCGGATGAGCCGCCGGACGAACCGCCCGATGAGCCACCCGATGAGCCGCCGGACGAAGCGCCCGATGTACCTGACGAACTGTGGCAGAAGCTCTTTGAAAAGCTCGACTTGATCATCGAGATGCTCGAACAGCAGCTGGACGCTGGATAGATTCTGGTTGGGGGAATTCACGACTAGGCGCTTGCCACCCACCGATCAGAAGGGCTCAGTTCGGTCTCTTCTCGATGCCAATGGGTCGAGTCCGCGTCACGGTGAGATGGAAGTGGCAGCCGGAGGACCAGGGCATAATCCGAATAAACAACATAGCCCGTTAGTCATCACCAGAGACGAGAATGTGGCAAGCAGGAGAGCGGCTTCTATCCGTGGAGAGTGCTTAAGAATCTATCCGAAAATTCAGCGGAGGCGGATCCCCCGCTTCGCAAGTCCCCTTCGGGGATGTGCCTGGCCGTCACAGGACAGGCCACGCCGCCGGTTCTCTGCATTTCTGTCGGAAATCGCCGGGCATCGCGCAAGCGGCCCAGCCAGCAATTTACGGATAGGTTCTAAGCCCATTTCATTCGCCTGCCAAGTATCCGCGTAGACAGTCAAGTGCATCCTGGAACATCTGCTGGGTGGTGGCATTGTCGGCGCGGGTGGAAAAGTAATGGGACAGGCCCTCGTAGGCATAGAACTCGTAGGGCATGCCGCGACGCTCTAGCTCCTGGGCCAGTTGTACGCTCTGGGAAAAAGGGGATAGCTCGTCGTCCACGCCGTGCAGCAGGCAGACCGGCGGCAAACCCTCGAGATGAAATAGAACGCTATATTTGAAATATAGCTCGGGGGAGCTGTTGGGAAAGCCCAGAGCTATCAGCACCTGGTCAAAAGGCGGCCGGGTGTGGGCTGTGCCCGTCTCCACGTCGTGGCGAAAGGCGAACCCGTCGGCCATGCCGCCCAACACAAGCGCCACATCCACCTCATCGGTCAGCCCCAGCAGGCGGTAGGCATGCAGGGAAGTGTAACTGGCGCCGACCAGCCCCAGGCGTTCCGGATCGGCGTGGGACGGGAGCCGCCCCTGACGCAAGTACTCCAGGGCAGTAAGGATATCGCCAACGTCGCCGTCGATGTCAGTGCCGCGCAACGGATAGCAGGCCAGGACGCTGAACCCCTCGGCGGCAAAGGGCACGGGCACAATCTCCCAGGTGAGCACCGGCCCCGGCAGGACCAGGAGCATGGTGGGAAACCGTTCGGCTTCGCTCACTGCGGGTAGCCCGTCACCCTCCAGTGGTTCGTAAAGCCAGCAGTCATTCACCCACAGCCCGGCTCGCTCGAAACTAAAGCGGGTACGCAGGGCCTGGCTGGGGAAAGGCGCTCCGACCTCGATCCCCACCGAAGGGCTGACGACCAGCGAATCGTCCACGACGACGTCTGGCGGATGGATCGGCGTGAGCGTGAGGTCAGGGGCGGTGGCCTGGCCACCGGGGCGCACGGTCACTGCGTCTTTGAAACACAGCCCGGCCAAGCAGGCCTGGTGAAGAGCGTCATCGTAGCCACGCTTGCCCGCAACCGGCACATAGCGGCCCGGCGGCACATCGACGATGCGGTAGCGGCCATCGGGTCCACTCTCCGTGGTGTAGGTATGACCCAGGGGCGAGGCTACGAGCACCATGGTTCCGGCCGCTGGCCGCCCATCACTGTCTAGAACCTCGCCCGACAGGCTACCCATCGGCTCGTCGATGCGCATTCGCGACCCACCCAGAGCCCTTACGACTCTGTAATGCAAGACGTTACGCAGGGCCGTGATCTTGGGATCAACGCTGTAGCTGAGCCAGACCAGACCCAAGAGCAGGAACCCGGCCAGGATCAACAGGACCCAGCGAAGCCGCCTGCTCCTTGACGTGTTCCGTTCACCAACGGTCACGGGCTTCTGTGCTCAGCGACCGTGCTGACCATGGTTCCAGGCGCTGTTCCCTGCGGGGCATTCCCACCAGAGGCGTCGCCAGCACAAACCCGGCCGCCAGCG
>JASFTJ010000357.1:0-3930 GCA_050053615.1 Anaerolineae bacterium
TGCCGCATAGGTAGCGTCCACCCCAAAATAGGACAAGCTCTTGGACAGGAGCGACTGCCGCCGGCTGTAGGGCGTGTCCGACGCATAATGGATCACGCCAATGTCGTACGGCACGTTAATGAACAAGTTGACGATTTCGTTGGTTGGATAGCGCTTGGGGTAAATATTCTCGTAAACCCCACTCAGATAGGGCCCTGCCTCCATCTCGATATCGGTGTACCCCTCGTTGTAAAAGATACTCATAAACTCTTTGTTCTGCAAAAAGGTACCGCGGACTGTGACTGCCTTCTGGTTGTCAAAGACACTCCCCTGGGAAAGGTAGGGCGCTAGGTCACTGGCCACGAAGCAATTCTTGAACAGGAATGTGTTCTGCGAATGCTCATCATAGATCACGTTGGGGATCATCGCGTCGCCCACCTGGCCGTTCAGGGTAGCTGACTTGCCCATAAAATATACTCCCTGCAACTCCCCGAGATTGGCTGCCACCTGACTAAAGATCTGGTAGGCGGCCATGCCCAGTGGATAGTCCACGTTGAAAATGACAGCGTCGCTCTCTTTGAGCGCTTCTAGCCCCTCGACACAGATCCGTTGGTCGAAACGGTCGGGGCAGAGAGATTTCAGCTCGATGATCTGGGCCGCCACGTCCAGGTAGACGGGGTTCTCCACGTGCAACAGGCCACATTCCCGCTGAAACCTACGCATGGTGTCTACCTTCTCGACTTGTTCCTCAGGGCTGCCGAGACTCAGATACTTGCTCAGCGCGTAGTAGAGCAGGTTCTCCAGAGATCCGCTGGTGCGCCCGACTTTGATGCGCTGATAATGATGCCACAAGTTCTCGGGGTTATCCGCCTGGAGAAAAGCCGCCAACTCCCCCTCGATCTCTGAAGCATAGCCACTGAGCAGATTGGCCAGGCTATGGGTATTCGAGGACACGAAATAGACGGGCCGATAGAACAGATCACTTTGCAGATGACGGTCAATCTCGCGAGAGATGGTGAACCACCAGCCATCAGTGGCCCGGCGATAGTCGGTCAGCGAACCTGCAAGAAGCCGGATGGCCATGTCCTTCCGCCCGCGCCCAGCTTGCAGGAGGGTGGGCCACAGTGCCGTCCCCCAAGCCGATTGGAGCTTGACGAAATCATCGGCCGAGATGTCCAGCGCAGTTGCCACCTTACCCACGTCCTCAGGCCCCAACAGCTGCTCACCGGATACGTGAGCTTCGATGCGCGTCAGGGTGAGCGAATCCGCCAGGCGCTCGTGAAGCTTGTTCCACTCGATCTGGTAGGCGGTCAGCATGGGGATCAGGTCATCAATGTCCGATACGCTGGCGATAAAAGCCGCCAGGGTACTGTCTCCGTCATAGAACATCTTGCGACGGCGCGAATGGGCCGTCACCGGTTTCCATTTTTCCACGTCCGGGTAGCCACGGCGATCAAACACTTCGTCCGATTGCCCCATCAAGACGAGGCGGACCTTGGGCATGCACCGAGGCAGACGCATCACGCTGTAGACAAAAGCCGAGACATCAGGCAGGGCATCATCGGCGCCAACGTGCAAGCTGGAGTCCATCGCGCAATGGGTCTCTTCGAGCGAGCGAACGCGGATGTCGCTGGTGGACCGCAGCAGCGAGTAATAGGTGCGCATATAGAGTTCGATCTCTTCGTTGCCGGGAGAGGGAATGTCCCGAATCATGAACTGCCTCCAGCTACTCGTCAAACGTCTCGTACTGCTCCGGCATGTCCAAGCGCACGACCTCACCATGCTGGTTGATGATCACCCGGAAGCCGAGCATACCCAGCCAGGCGCGAGCACCATCGGGTAGGCCATGCTCGATCACCTGGTCCATATTCTTGATTGAAGCATCAATCATCGCCTTGGTAAACAGATCATCCTTGCCCAACATCTGGAGCATAGCATCGGTGGCGATCTCGCGGTGGGCCATGAACTGCTCGCGGAGCATCTCGATCACCTGCCGGTCCACGACCTCCGATTCCACGTGCCGTCGAAAGCCAGCCTCCTCGATGACATAGTTGGGAGTGCTGCCGACCATGACGACTTCGACCGGGTTGTCCTCTTCGTCGCGGACCAAACCGGCGAACAGTGCAGTTCGCGGTAATGAATCCGCCATAACCATCCTCCTCTGGGTAAGGGAAAGGGCAGCGACAGGCCCATCGCTGCCCCCCCCCCCACACCAACTACGACCTGTTAGTGGACCCGGCCGGATTCGAACCGGCGATCTCCTGCGTGCAAAGCAGGCGCCTTCCCACTAGGCCACGGGCCCCTGTGCCGACGAGAGGATTCGAACCTCCACACCCCAACGGGTAACAGATCCTAAATCTGTCGCGTCTGCCAATTCCGCCACGCCGGCATCGATTTCAGGGACGACATGGGATCATACTCCCGATTCTGTGAGCATAGCCAAAGTGCTCTGCTCCGCCGTCATCTGTCTCACCCCAAGCCTGGGGTGGCGGTTCCTGACCTGCCGGGTATTACCCGACCTCATCGTCACCGCTGCGACGAGATCGAATCCTGTGACTCTACTCAGGACCCGACCCGCTCGCCTTGCTCCCAGTCGCACGCTCGCCCAGCCGGCCGTGTCACCACGACCGCTGGTGGGCTCTTACCCCACCGGTTCGCCCCTTACCGGCTAGCCACTCTCCCCACGCGCCTGTACCCGTCCCCCCAGGGGGCGACTTTGTCGCCTGTGCTGACCGCCCGTGCAGAACACCACAGGTCAGATGCAGGACAAGCCTCCCTTCATGGGAGAGGGAAGAAAGGTCGCCGGCGGGTATCCTTTCTGTTGCGGTTGTAGTCAGGACGCGGCTTTCGCCGGCCTGCCCCCACTTGCTGTTTCGTGGGGCGACCTTGCCCTGCTCCAGTTTTGGATGCAGGGCAGAGAGTCGGGAAGTTCCTCTGAGCAGAAATCGTTGCCCAGCGACGGCTCACCCATACGTCCAATCGCAATTATACCACGAGACAGTCATGGCATCAAATATCGCCTCCCAGATGTCCCGCATCCTGACTTCACAGATACCGAACACACAACGCTTGTCATATTTGACAGTTCGAACTAGTTGCGGTATCTTTTACCCCATGAGACAAGTTGATGTGAGGAAGATTTGAAACGCAATTTGCGGTCCCGGCGAATTACCCCGTTCGGAATCATCGTCCTGCCGCTGATAGTCCTGTTGATCACCGCCGCATACTGGCGCGCCGGGATGCCCTCGTCCGGAGCAGGCAAGGACGCCCACATCGTCTACGTTGGCACGCCGACCTCCTCTCCGACCCACACCCCGTCGCCTACTTTTACCTCCACGCCGACCGCCACCGCCACGCCGACCCCGACCGCGACCTTCCGCCCTACCAGGACGCCGACAACAACCCCCACTCACAGCCGAACGCCTACACCCACGCACACGGCGACTGCAACCCACACACCCACACACCCACCCACCGCCACGCCCACGCCCCTCCGTCCGACCCCGGATGGCCTACACCGCGAGGCGCGGGTACCCATCCTGATGTATCACTACATCTCGGACCCGCCGCCTGGCGCCAACGCCTACCGTCGCGATCTCTCGGTCTCTCCGGAAGCTTTTGACGCCCAACTCCGCTACCTGAAGCGCGAGGGCTATCAAACTATTACCCTCAACGACCTGGCCTTGCACTTGACTGTGGGCAAACCGCTGCCCCCCAAACCCATCATCTTGACCTTCGACGACGGCTACACAGACGCTTATGTCTACGCCTTTCCACTTCTACGCCGGCACGGTTTTGTGGGCACCTTTTTCCTCATTTCCGGGCCGATGGACGCCAACAGTCCCGAGCACCTGTCATGGGCCGAGGTCGAAGAGATGCACGCCGCTGGCATGAAATTTGAACCCCACAGCTATGACCACCCGGACATGCGCAATCGGAGTTTTGATTTTG
>JASFTJ010000358.1:0-3918 GCA_050053615.1 Anaerolineae bacterium
CTATCCTGCATGTTGAGGAGATCCGCGCCTTCTCCCTTCAGCCGCACGTAATCAAGTTCGACTGGCGGCGTGTGGCGCCAGGCTACGATCGGGTGCTTGGAGGAGTGCTTGCGAAGGCGGCAGGGGGAGCGAGCCGATCGACTGGCTGAGCGGGGGGCGTCAGATGTCCTGGCGGCGCGACAACCTCAGTTGTGATGTGTGGTCCGGGGCCGTCGTGTCGAACGGGGTTTCAGGCTGTCTTCCACAACGGCCACTGAGGACGCCAGCGGGCTCGCTTGTAGAATAGGCTTTCGGTATCCTCAGGGTGATAGTGCAGCCAGTCTAGGACAACTGGCCCGTGTTGGACGATCTGTTTGCACAGTCGTCCAAAGAGGAACCCACGCACATGGGGCGCTTTTACGTGCCACCGTCGGGCAGCCACAGCGCCATCGGCAATGAATGAGTGAACATTGGCTGCTGGGGGAACCAGATGCAGGCTCTGTTGGTCGGTGAGCACAATCTGCGTCACCGAGGATGGGACATCCAGGGGCAGGCCGAGAACTTGTAGATAGCGGCCGCTCAGCAAAAAGAAAACCAGATCGGAGTCGCGCACCAGCGCGGTCGCCCGTTCGGGGATCTGTAGATGGGCAACCCATTGAGCGAGTTCGGCTGCGTTGAATTCATGGAAGGTTACGTCGTAGGGAATGATGCGGGCTTGGGCATCTAGCAAGCCGTAACCGGCAGAGAGGATGGTCAGGTCCAGCACATCGCGGCCCCAACACTCCCACACCGCTCGCACCCCATCCATGACCAGGCGGTGGTGGGTGCCGGTGTACATGTCTGCCGCCGGGCAGGCAAACTCGGCCAGACGAGCTTTGGCTTGCTGGCTGCGCCTGGGATCGGCCAGATCAAGGGCGCGCGCCGGATCTGGTACGTTTCCGCGTTTCTTGGCGGAGCAGGGCGTGATCACCAGGGTTCGCATGGTTCTACGGTTGCTTTGCCAAAAGGGCGTTGGCCTTGCGGGCAGCCTGGTCGAGGGCTGTTTGCGGGTCGGCAATGCCCTGCGTCACCGACAGGATGGCTGTGTAGAGAATGTCGCGAACCTCCAGCTCGGCGGCCACGGTTGGTTCGGGTCGGGCGTAGGGCAGGATCTCTGTGAGCTGGGCTTGGACGAAGGGATAGGCCTCCAAGGTATCGGTCATGACCTCCAGGGCCGAGATTCGCACCGGCAGGGACTCTAGCTCTGCTGCCCAGCGGGCTGTCTGCTTTCTGTCGGTGAACCAGCGGATGAGTCGCCAGGCGGCCCGCTGCCGCTTCTGGCTGCTCTGCAGAATAAAAAAGCTGCCGCCGTAAAGGGCTGTGGCCGGGTTGTTTGGGTCGGTCTGGGGTATCAGGGTCTGGCGCCACTGGAAGGGAGCCATTCCCTTGCCCGTTGCCGCTTCGTAGGCCTCGGCGTAGAGCTGGCTGTTACCTGTGGAGGAGAAGGTGAAGGCAGCCTGCCCATTCGTGAAGGCGACATAATCGCCATACGGTTGCTGGGGGCGCCAGGCTAGCCCACCGTCTATTAGGCGGCGGAGCAGGGCCAAGCTTTCGACGCCGGCTGGGCTGTTAAAGACAGCCTGCCCTCCGGCTGCATCCAGTTGCTGCCCCCCCCGACTGTAGAGCCACGCTGTGAAGGTAGACACGCTCTCGATGTAAGGGTAGCAGCCCACGCCGGTCTGGGCCACGACGTCGAAGCAGGCCTGCTCAAACTCGTCCCAAGTGGTGGGCGCGTGGTCCCAGCCCGCCTGAGCCAGCAGTGTCTCGTTGACCCACATGCCGATGGCATTCTGGGCAAAGGGGAAGGCTAGCACTTGTCGGCCAAAGCCCGGGATCCGGCCTGCTTCCAGGTAGCCCGGTGGAATCACTGCCAGGTCCTCGTCGGTCAGGCCGACCTCCGCATCGTTGAGATAGAGCTCAAGCGGAACCACAACCCCTGCCTGGGCGTACTGGGCGATCATGCTGGGGAAGGCCACGGCTAGGTCCGGTAGTTCGCCATCGGGCAGTGCTGCTATCATGGCGCCGTGGATGCCCACGTAGCCGCTCTTGGGTACAATTTCGACCACGATGTCGGGGTTCTCTGCTTCAAAGTCGCGGACCATCTCTCCTAGCAGGAGGCCCTGGGAGCGGTCCAGGGAGAAGGGTTCCCAGAAGATCAGTGGCGTGATGTTGGGCGGCAGTGTTTCAGTCAGTTGTGGGGATGTGGTGACCTCCGGTTCGGCGGTAGGTGTGGTGGCCTGGGGGGTGGTGGGCAGTGCTTGGCAGCCGCTCAGGGCGATGATCAGCAGAGCGAGCAGGCACGCGAGCGCAGACCTTCGAAAGAAAACCGTTCTTCTGAGGTGAGGGGGAGGGTCTTCTGCTGTTGGGAATGGGGACGCAGTCTTGTTTTCTTTCCAACGGGTCCAACTCACGTTTGCGACTCCTTCCATCATTGACTCTGCTGAAAAAGGTCGTTGCCATAGCATTCTCAGTTTCCTCTGCCCCCCCTTTTTCAGGATAGCCACATGGGTGTGGGCAATTGATTATACATCAACAGGCTTCCTTTGTCACGTCTCGTGGATTCCGGTTGTGGGATGGCGCTCTTTGGGGGTCCTAGTGGAGGCTATTCTGCTTTCCTGGATGAGGTGGTGCATGCCTCACCCGTGCTAGCCACGAAATCGGGCTTTTGCTCGCGATTGGGTCAACTGGGTGTGTACCTGTCTGCTGATTGGGGGGATCGCACTGTCATGTTCTCGGGCAAACGGTGGGAATACATGGAAGGAGCGAGCCTATGCACGCCTGAGTGGAAGATTGACAAGCAGATTGACTTGGTATATAATACCTTGCACGGAGGAGAGGGATTCCTAGCGACGCTGAACAGATTCCCGTCAGGAGGTGTGCGGGTTTGGCACCCGATCTTGCCCTTGGGTTCGCAAGAGGCGGACATCGGTGAGCAGCCGAATTGAGGGCAATGAGGAGATCCCGGGAGGCGACGGCATTCTGAGCAGTTCGATCTTGACAGGCCGGAAAGGGCGGGCCCAGAAAGAAGCCTTGACGGCCTTCCTCTTGTCGCATCCAGCTGGCCCTGTCATGTTTGGCCTGTGGCTGGTTGTCCACGCATTGTTTGTTGGCCCGCGCAAGTGGAGTATCTGGTCTGGATATGGGGAGCACCTCCCGGATCTCGATCATGGCGCCGGTCTGTTGCTTGATCTTTTTGCGTTTTCTGATTCAGAGCGGTTTGTCTTGAGACCGGTGGTTCGTAGGGTTTGAAGGCACAACAACCGACGGCTACTCTTCAACTGCCTGTGGGCGTTGTGGGTTGTGAGTTGCACGTTGTGAATCGGTCTGGAAAGGGGGTGATGTCTGCCGAGATTCGTGAACTGTCAGCTGACAAGTCTTTCGTCACAGGTGTATCTGACACTAACTCTAAGAAATGGAGGAGAGACATAAAATGAGTAAGAAGTGGATGTATTTCCTAGTGCTGGCTGTTTTGGTGGTTCCGATGATCCTGACGGCTTGTGGCCCAACCGCGGAGCCCACCGAAGCGCCCAAGGCCCCAGAGCCGACAAAGGCTCCAGAGCCGACCGAAGCTCCTGAACCCACTGAGGCGGTGGAGCCTGAAGTCAAGGACCTCTTGGATGAGGTGATGGCGGCGGGCAAGCTTGTCGTTTCTACTGACCCCAACTATGCGCCCCAGAGTTTCCTGAACGACGAAGGCGAACTCGACGGCTTTGATGTTGAGGTGGCTGAGGAGGTCGCCGATCGGCTGGGTGTCGAACTAGAGTTTACGACGCCTGACTGGGACATGATCACGGGCGGCAACTGGGGTGGTCGCTGGGACATCAGCATCGGCTCCATGACCCCCACCGAGCAGCGCTCGGAAGTTCTGTGGTTCACTGATCCCTACTACTACGTCCCGGC
>JASFTJ010000359.1:0-3915 GCA_050053615.1 Anaerolineae bacterium
GAGGCACCTGCGTATTCCGATGAAAACGACCACGTGTTCCGGCCATGCCGTCCACCTGACGGAGCGAAGCGACGCTAGTGAGATCATTATACCATCAAGTGGTCGGCATGGGCAAGGGTGAATACACCTTGCGTCGTGACTCGCCCTTGAGAGCCAACCGATAGGCGTTGTGAACCAGACGATCGAGGATAGCGTCTCCGATCGTTGGGTCAGGGAAGCGAACGTGCCACTCAGCCACGGGCACCTGGGTGGCCACCAGTGTGGAAGAACGGCCATAGCGATCATCCAGGATCTCGAGTAGGTCCTGAGACTGGAGCCGGGTGAGCGGATCTCGAAGCCAGTCATCGAGGACCAGAAGTTGGATCCGGGCCAAGGCATCCAGAAGGTTAGGGTAGGAGCCATCGGCGTGAGCAAGCTCGGTCTGATGCAATAGGCGGGAGGTACGGTAGTAGCGGACCTTGAAGTTGTGGCGGCAAGCGGCGTGGGCTAGAGCACAGGACAAGAAGGTCTTGCCCGCGCCGGTCGGACCGAGGACGAGGATGTTGAGGTGTTGGCGGATCCACTCGCCTTGAGCCAATTGGAGGACGAGACGCCGGTCCAGGCCCCGAGAGGCAGCGAGGTCAAGGTCTTCCATGGTGGCCGATTGGGGCAGCTTGGCTGCCTTCAGGCGTCGTTTCAGACGATTGTTTTCGCGGTGGATGCACTCGCGATCGACGAGTAAGCCGAGACGATCCTCAAAGGTCAACTCGGCGTATTCAGGGTTTTGCAGCTGCTCTTCGAGGGCAGCACGAAAAGCAGACAGGCGGAGTTGGGACAGTTTGTCGAGCAAGGGCTGGATCAGCACAAGACACCTCCTTAATTGTAGTAGGTCTGACCACGGATGTTTTCGTGGGTCTTGGGGACAACGGCCGGTGGCTCTTCAGGTTCGACTTGGTCCATCTTGGCATCGAGGATGTTCTTGACACCTTTGTAGGAGTAAATGCCGGCCGGTAGAGCCCGGCGGCAGGCAGCCTCCAGACGGTCCTTGCCGTAGCGATCACCAAGCCGCAGCAGTCCCAGACAAGAGCGGTAGGCTTGTTGGGGGTGTTTGCGGGAGGCGAGAAGCGCTTGCACGACTTGGGCGGTATGGGTTCCAATGGTCTGCGCCCAACGAGTGATCCGTTCCAGTGACCATTCGGCGTACTTTTGGTGGGCAGGTGGCATATGCTCTGAGAGGGTGGTATGCCGGCCCTTGGCGCGAGAGCGCCGGTGAGAAGCGATCCGTATGCGGTTGCAAAAGATCTCGACAGTAGCCTGAGTAGCACGGACCCAGACATCTTTTTCCTTGAGTTTGTGGGAGACGCTGTAGTAGTGCTTGTCAAACTCGATGTGGTAGTCGATGTTGACTCGGGCTTTCTTCCAGACCGCATATTCGTAGGCTTGTTCCGGCAGAGACTTGAGGACCGGCTGGTCCAACTCCTCAAAGAGTTCGCGGCGGGAGCGGCCGAGATGCTGCATCTGCCGGGTGTTGATTTCGTCGAGCAACTCACGGATGGCTTGATTCAGAGTAGCCAGGTTGAAGAAGGTGTGGTTGCGTAGACGGGCCAGGATCCAGCGCTCGACTACCTGGACACCAACCTCTACCTTGGCTTTGTCTTTGGGTTTGCGAACGCGGGTGGGGATGACGGCCGTACCATAGTGTTCGGCCAGGTCCTGGTAGGTGGGATTCAGATCGGGCTCGTAGCGGCAGGGGTGTTTGACCCCGGCTTTGAGATTGTCGGGGACGACAATCTCGGGCGCGCCGCCAAAGAAAGAGAACATGCGAACGTGAGCCGTGATCCAGTTGAACAGTTCCTGACTTTCGTGGGCCTCGGCGTAGGTGTAGTTGCTGGCGCCCAGGACGCCGATGAAGATCTGGGCCTCACCTACCTCGCCGGTGCTGGGGTCAACGATGGGAACTGTCTGACCGGCATAGTCGACAAAGACCTTCTCGCCAGCTTTGTGGGTCAGACGCATCGACGACTTCAACGGCTTGGCCCATTGGCGGTAGAGGGCACAGAACTGGCTGTAGCCGTAGCCGTCAGGGTGGGCTTCTCGATACTCGACCCACAGCAGGCGCAAGGTGACGCTTTTCTTGCGTAGCTCGGTGTGGACCACAGACCAGTCAGGGCAAGGAATGACCCGCGAACTGGAGGGCGGTGCCTTGGGGAAAAGGAGCTCGTACAGACTATCTTCGCCCATGTCTTCGGGGAGCGGCCAGCTCAGCCCGGCTTCTTGGGCACGGCGAAGATACTCGCCCACGGTGCTGTGGGAGATGGAGCAACTGCGGCCAATTGCCCGATTCGACAGTTTGCACTCCCACTTCAGACGGAGAACTTCGGATATCTTGCGCATGGTTAACCTTTCTTGGGCCATCTTTGCCTCCTTTGTTGTTTCGAGGCAAAGAATGCCACAACTCTGTTTGGTTAGCCAGCGCCGCTTCTTATGGAATCAGTCTTGCCTTTCCGGATTCCGGAGCATGCCGTCCACTGATTCCAATCCAAGTCGACCACCGATTCCGGCGCTCCCGGAAAACTGGACGCCATGCCATCGGAATGGGTGGTCGGCATGACTCGGAACAGGTGGACGGCATCCATCGGAATCGATGGTCGGCATGGCCCGGATTATGCACAACTCGCTGAAGCCGACCTTGCTATCGAGAATTTTCGTGAGGGTGTTTTCGTTTTTGGTGCGTTTCAAGTCCAGTTTGGTCACACTGCGAAACCCGGCGGCGGCTGATGCGCCATCCGTTGGGCGGTTTCCATCAGAAACAGATTGAGTGGTAATCTTGTTTCACAACAGGTGTAACTCAGAGAGAGAATGTTCTATGTCAGCAGAAGAAAATAAAGCTCTGTTACGGCGTTACATCAAAGAAGTCTGGGACAAGCAGAATCCGGCAGCCGTTGATGATTTTCTTTCACAAAACTACCAACGGCATCGTTCGCCAATGGCTGCCCCCCTGACTCGTGAGGAACAAAAACAGATCCTCATCCGATTTCGTGCTGCATTCCCTGATATTCAACTCACTGTTGAAGAGGTCATCGCTGAAGATAACCGCATTGCTTTTCGCTCAACGATACGCGCCACCCATCAAGGTGAATTGTTTGGAATTGCACCCACCGGTAAACAAATAACGGTTGGCCTGGTGGATGTGATTCACATCGAAAATGGCAAATTTGTTGAGCAGTGGGGTGGTCCTGATTTGTTGGATCTGGTGCAACAACTGGGTGCAGCAGTTTCTGTGAAATGGTCAAGTCAATGAACAAGTGCAATCAAAGCTGATTTATGGACAGGAAAATTGATGATTGTGAAGGAACAGATTTTGTTTGGAATAGGATACGGTGGGGGCGGGTATACAATTGGTAGTGGTTTCAATCCCTCGTCACCGCCCAACAAATCGTTGCACTTGACGCCTAATCTTGGCTTTCTACCAACCTCGGTTGGGCAGCGAAGTAGTCTTTGATTGGGGGCATCCGGGGCTAACCCGGCGCAAGTGAACTCAAGCGTTATGCGGCAGCAGTGCTAGAGCGTCCCTTGGAAAACGAAATGGGAGGAAAGCATGTCTCCGGGCCATCGCTTGGTTTTCGAGACGGAGCGACTCATGGTCAGAACTGCAACAGCGGAGGACGTTGACCTGTTCTATGCCTTGTGGACCAACCCCCAAGTGATGAAGAACGTGGGGTTTCCGCAGGGGCTGCGTGTGGCACGAAGTGAACTCAAAGAGAGGCTCTCGAAGCAGGGAAGATCTGAGTTCGAGCAGTTGCTGGTCGTAGAACTGAAAGCCACCGGTCAGGCCATTGGAGAATGCAAGCTGTCCTACCCCGATGAGGAAGGCATAGCTGACCCAGACATCAAACTGCTGCCGGAGTTCTGGGGGCACAGGTACGGCGTGGAGGC
>JASFTJ010000360.1:0-3908 GCA_050053615.1 Anaerolineae bacterium
TGTGGATATGGATGCCCCTTTCGAACAGGGCGAGTCGCTAGAGATCCGAGTGAACCCTGAGGAGTGGGCCGATGGCCTTTCCGAGGATGACTTTGCGAACAACCGAGTAAGCGTCGTCGCTGGCCTGGCACCGGGGATGGTTGCTCCGTCTGGCAGTGGGTTGGACGACTATGACTTTAGCATCAGCGCCTCTGACATCCAGAGTCCCCAGCTTTGGATTGTCCAAGTAACTGTATATAACCTTGGGACCCGCGACGCTGCGATGGTGCCCATCCGCGTGGAGAACGAGGCCGGCCGCGAGATCACAGATGCAATCCCGTTGGTTCGGGGAAGTGGTCTGGGGGTGGCGGCCATCCGCGTGGGCTATCTCTGGACGCACGGAGGTACGCTTACCTTTGCGGTCAATCCTGAGGATGTAGAAGGTGCCTATCCAGAGACCGATCGAGACAACAACGTGGCCACGTTCACTTTGCCGTAGGACACCATCGGCCAGTGGCAGTGTTGTCAGGCGATTGACAGCCAGGCATGGTTGTGCTATGATGAGGTTTGTGGAAGCGGGGGAAGGGAATCGAGTGGGGCAGCAATCTCGTGTGTCAGCACTCGAGCCGCACGGGAGCAGCAGGCGATTACGTTGACGTCGCCTGACGATGCAAAATGGAGGTTCGAGACTGCCACCTGACCGGTTCTGAGTGCACGGTCATGATCCCTGAGATACTGCTTTGACCAACACGGCGGACTGGCGGTACTAGCTGGTCCGTTGTTGTCATTCTGAAGGCTTTCTGGTATACTTTGAGCGCTTGCTCGCGGAAGAAGGATTTCTTGAAGGTCGCCATTGTCCACGATTGGCTGAACCAAATAGGTGGGGCCGAGGAGGTGCTGGAAGCGCTGGTGGAGATGTTCCCCGACGCGCACATCTACACCTCGATGTACTGGTCGGATGCCATGCCGGAGGCGTATCGCCGCTGGGACATCCGCACCACGTGGATCAACCGCCTGCCGGGCGTCTATCGCCACCATCAGCTTTACCTGTTGCTCTACCCGTTGGCCTTTGGCGGCTTGGAACTGCGGGGCTACGATCTGGTCATTTCCAACAAGAGCGCTTTTTGCTTGGGCGTGCGCACGCCACCCGAGACCCGTCACATCTGCTATTGCCTGACCCCGACCCGCTTTGTCTGGGATTTCGCGACTTACGTCGACCAGGAGCAGGTAGCCGGAGCAGCGCGGCGCTTGGTGCGGCCTTTTCTGGGCTGGTTGCAGCGGTGGGAGCAAAGGGCGGCGGAACGAGTGGACGCTTTTGTCGCCATTTCGCACGAGATCCAGGCTCGCATTCGACGCTTTTACGGTTGCGAGTCGACGGTCCTCTATCCGCCAGTGGACACGCAAAGGTTTGCACCTGTCGAGAGCCATGATGACTACTTTCTCATCGTCTCGCGATTGATCCCATACAAGCGCATCGACCTAGCCGTGCGTGCCTTCAGTGAGGTAGGGTTGCCGTTGTGGATCGGGGGCGATGGCCGCGACCGGGCGCGCCTGGAGGCCATCGCTGGGCCGAACGTGCGCTTCTTGGGGTACGTGCCGGACGAGGAGGTGGGTTCCTTGATGGCTCACTGTCGGGCGTTCATCTTTCCCGGCCTGGAGGATTTTGGCATCGCGCCGGTGCAAGCCATGGCCGCTGGCCGACCGGTGATCGCCTACAAGGGGGGAGGCGCGTTGGACACTGTGGTGGAGGGTGTCGCCGGCACCCTCTTTGATCAGCAGACGCCCGAATCCTTGGCCAGCGCCATCCGCCGCTTCGACGAGGCGGTCTTTGACCCAGCGGCCATCCGAGCACACGCGGAGCGGTTTGACGTGCGTGTGTTCAAATCGAAACTGGGAGTTTTTATTCAAGAGCAGATGAGGGGCTAATGGAACTACGACAGTACTGGCGCATCATCCGGCTGCGCTGGTGGCTCTGTGCCGCGTTGTTGATCATCGTCCTGGCCGTCAGCCTGATTACCTACGAACCGCCAGCGCCGGTCTACCAAGCGAGCATGCGTTTCGCCATCGGCATTGAGGGCGCCGCCCCGGTCAACGCCGCTTCAGGCGAGGGGCGGTCGGATGCCTGGCTGGCTTCGGAGTATCTGGCCGACGATCTGAGCGAAGTGCTCAAAGGGGGTGATTTTGCGGCCAAGGTCAGTCAACAGGTTGGCTTTGATGTGCCCGCGGGCGTCATCTTTGCCAGCCGGGAACACCGTGTCATGTCTGTACGCATCACCTGGAACAATCCGGACCAGCTCCAAGCCATTGCTGAGGCGGTAGGGATGGCGGTGGAGGATGGAGGAGCGGCGTACTTTCCCCAGCTCACCGGTGTCAAAGCCGAGGCCGTGCTGATCGATGGGCCGGGTATTGGTCCGGTGGGCCAGAGTCTCAAGGACAAGCTGGACATACCGCTCCGGTTATTCGTGGCGCTGATTGCGGGCGTGGCCCTGGCCTTCCTGTGGGAGTACCTCGACGACACGGTTCGCGATCGGGACGAAGTCGCAGCCCTGGGGGTGCCGGTCCTGGGCGAGATCCCACGCAAGCCGCCTGTGTGGCGCAGGCTGGGACGCGGTTGACTCCTCGGGATTTGGGATTCTGGATTATCCATGTTACAATGTCCCGACTGTGGGGTGGGGCGGGTTTCCATACCGGCCTTCAGCGACAGGCGCAAGGCCTGCGCTTTTGTGGGAATCGATAGGTGAGTTGGAGATAAGCATGGAGTTTCGTGAGTATTGGAATATCGCGCGCAAGCGTGGCTGGATCATTCTCCTGGTGGCGGTGGTGGCTGCCGTGGCGGCCCTGGGCGTCAGCCTGCTCATGTCCGAAACCTTCAAGGCCACCATCCAGCTCAGCGCCAATCCGGCTCGAGCCGACTGGGGTTTGAACCAGGCCACCCAAGACCTGCTGCGCAACTATGTGCTTAACATCAAGAGCCATCGCATGACCCAGAAAGCCATTGATCGCGCTCAGCTCGACATGAGCACGTATGATTTTTTGGCAGGCCTCGATGTCAGCGCCGACTCTTCGAACCTGAGCATCACCATCCAGGCAGAGAGCCATGATCGAGAGGAAGCACGGCTGATGGCTCAAACGTTGGCCGACGTGTTTGTCGAAGAGCGGAGACAGTGGAATGCCGAACAGGACAAGCGCGACCGCATCTATGTGGAGAAGGTGGACGACATCCGAGACGTACCGCTAGCCTCGCCCAAGATCAAGTTCAATATGGGAGCCGGTGCTGTGTTTGGGGCCATCGTTGGCGTCGTTGTCGTCTTTTTCCTCGAATGGCTGGAGTCGGACATCCTGCGCACGACGTCCGATGTGCAGAAGGTAGTGGGCATCACTGTCCTGGGCTCCATTCCAGCCAGTAGCGCGTCCAAGGCCGTCCGCGAGTCGAAGCGGGGGCTGCCATCCTGGATCGAGCCCGGTCTGCTCTTGATCTTTTTGATGGGTCTAGTCATCGGCGTTGGCCTGGGTGGACTGATCGTCGGCCTACTCTAGTTTCCCAGTTGCCGATTATCAAGTGAGAACCTACTATGAATGAGAAGCTAACTAAACTGGTGACCATTTCCGAACCGCGTTCGCCCATCAGTGAGGCGTACCGCACCCTGCGGACCAACCTCGACTTTGCCGACCTCGACCGGACACTCAAGACGTTGGTGGTTACCTCGGCGGGCGTGGGCGAAGGAAAATCTACGACCCTGGCAAACCTGGCAGTGGTGTCAGCCCAAGCTGGTCGCAAGGTCATGCTGGTGGATGCCGATCTACGGCGGCCTACGTTGCATCAGATTTTTGATTTGAACAACGAGACCGGTTTGACGACGGCAATGAGGGACGAGGAAGCCTTGGCTTCGCCGCCGCTGCAAAAAACGGACGTGGAGGGGCTGTCTGTG
>JASFTJ010000361.1:0-3908 GCA_050053615.1 Anaerolineae bacterium
AACGTCAAGACGCAGGTGAGAACAATCCAATGAAGCAACCATCCTTAGAACCCGAGGCTGCAAAGCCCGAAAACAACAGGGGACTACTCATCCTTTTGGCCGTGCTGCTAGGAGGCATAGTTCTGGCTGCCATCTTTGTCGTGGCAGCCTTGATCTTTCGCCCTCAGGTCGCATCGGAGACCCCCACCGTAAAAGCAACGCCTCGGCCTACTTTCACCGCCCTGCCTCCGACTTCTGAGCCGTCGACTGTCACCGACACCGCTCTCCCCCCTTCCCCCAACCAGACGACGGCGGCCACTGAGGTACTGCCAACGGAACCACGACCCACAGAACCACTCGAACAGCCAACAGCCACCCCCCTACCAGAGTCCAGCGGACCTGTCCAGATGACTTTGCCCGATTATGGTATGCAGGCCTTCTTGTGGTGGCGACCAGAGGTTGCCCAGCGGGACATGGAATTGATCCGCGATGCCGGGTTCCGCTGGGTCAAGCAGGTGTTCGCCTGGCGCGAGATTGAGGGGATGAGCAAAGGCAACTTTGACTGGAGCGTCGCCGACCGAATCGTGACTCAGATGGAGAGCATTGGAGGACTCAACTTGATCGCTCGCTTGGACAGCGACCCAAGCTGGGCCAGCGGTCAGACCTACCCTAACGACCAGAAGATCATTATGAGCCCGCCCAAGAACTATCAGGACTTTGCCGACTTTTGCTACGCTATCGCTTCGCGCTACAAAGGTCGCATCGCCGCTTACCAGCTTTGGAATGAGCCTAATCTCAGACGCGAATGGGGCGGACAGCCCCCCGATCCAGAGGCATACGTCCGCCTGCTAAAGACAGGCTACGAAGCGATCAAGCAGGCCGATCCCGACGCGATCGTCATCAGCGCCGGGTTGGCGCCGACGACCCGCTGGGACAATGTTGCGATGCCCGACACCGAATACCTCAGGCGGATGTACAAGGCCGGAGCCAAGCCGTATTTTGATGTGCTGGGCGCTCATGGGGCAGGTTACAAGGCCCCACCGGAAAAAGACCCGGCCGAGGTGGCCAACGATCCCAACTTTTACAACCAAGGCGACGCCAATTGCCCCGGGCCACCCTGCCGCATCTACTGCTTCCGTCACGTCGAGGACCTACACCAGATCATGGTCGACAACAACGACGGGGACAAACAGGTGGTGGTCCTGGAATTCGGCTGGACGATGGATCCGCGTCCCGATTCACCCTATGCTTGGCACGGTGTAACCGAGGAACAGCAGGCCGATTACCTTGTTCGGGCATACCAGTATGCGAAACAGCACTGGCAGCCCTGGATTGGCGTCATGAGCCTGATCTACATGCCCCATGTGGATTGGACTGAAGAGGACGAACAGTACTGGTGGTCTATCGCCGTACCCAACTATCCTCAGTTCCTTCCTCGCAAGGCGTACCGCGACCTGGCGCCGATGGAAAAGTAGCGCCATCGCTGCTTTTGTACTGAATTGCACATGGACGCGCGCCGCTCGATAGCCTGGTGGCGGACTCCCCTGCCAAGATGGGCCGAGGCAGCAGCCCTGATCCTCATCTTGACACTGGCGGCCTGCATGCGGCTGTACATGATCGGTCAGGTCCCCCCGGGTCCACACTACGACGAATCGGCTGCGGCCCTGGACGCGCTGGATGTACTAGCGGGCCGCCACATGATATTTTCTCCCCGGTCCTATGGTCGGGAAATGCTGTTCGTCTATGTGGCGTCCCCATTGATCGCCCTGCTAGGCCCCTCGCGACTGGCTCTTCGCCTGCCGATTGCCCTCGTAGGCGTTCTGACGGTCTTGGCGACCTATCTCTTGGCCCGGGAGCTGTTTCACAGAGAAGACAAGCGTAAAGTGCAGGGGACAGCCTTGCTGGCTGCTTTGTTTCTAGCCCTCTCGTTCTGGCACTTGGCGCTGAACCACTTGACCTTCCGAGCCAACTACCTGCCGCTGACCGAGACCCTCTGCTTCCTTTTTCTGTGGCGCGCTGTGCGCACCGGGCGTCTAGGCGACTATGTTGCCGGCGGCATCTTGCTCGGCCTGAGTCTCCACACCTATGCCTCCGCCCGATTTGTGCCCATCGTCCTGGTAACATTCTTCGCAGCGTTGGTGCTGACCCGAGAGGGCAGAAAGATGATCCTCCCGCGCTGGTCTCACTGGCTCCTATTTGCCCTGGTGGGTCTGCTGGTCTTTGCGCCGCTCCTGATCTTTTATGTGACTCACCCTGAAGACTTTATGATGCGTCTGAAGGGCGTCTCCATCTTGAACCCGACCCTCCACCAAGGGGATCTGTGGGGGCTCTTTGTGCGAAGCTTGCTAGGCAACATGGGTCTCTTTGGCTTCACAGGCGACTCCAACTGGGTGTACAATATTCCCGGTCGCCCAGGTCTGGACCCGGTCCAGGCGGGGTTGTTCTGGATAGGGGTCGTGCTCTGTCTGATCCGCTGGCGCCGACCACGCTATCTCTTCCTGCCGGTGTGGTGGCTCGTCATGCTGCTGCCGAGCATCCTGGCCCCCGACCCCATCCCTCACAGTCTGCGTGCGATCGGGACGCTGCCCGTGGCCAGCATCCTCGCCGCCTGGGCGCTGACCGAACTAGTGTCATTCCTAATACGGAAATCCCGTGGTCTTTGGATCGGGGTACCGCTGGCGCTGCTCACCCTGCTTCCCCTCTATTTGGGATGGGCTGGCTACAATACCTGGCACAGCTACTTTGACCTCTGGGCGCCACGCGAAGAGGTCTATTACGCCTACTATGGGCACATGGCCGACTTGGCCCGTCAGATCAACGCTGACTCGGATCCCGAGGCTGTCTATATCTTTCCCGTCAACTATGATCGGCGCGGTGACGAGTACAGCGAATACACGCTCGAGCTACTATACCAAGGCCCCGTGCCGTTCCGCTACATCCTGGTAGACAAGAGGACAGTGGCCCAAGACCTGACCGCTATCTGTGCGGGCAAAAAGCGGATCCGCCTGATCGTGTGGACGCATGGGGAGCACGTGGACGCCGATCCGCGCCAGGTTTTGCCTTTCTACCTGGAAGCCTTCGGCCGGCAGACCGAAAAGCAAGTCTCCCGAGGCTATCAAATCGTCACTTACGAACTCGCCTCTACAAACGTGAATTTTGCTCCCCCTGATTTTGCCCCCATCCAAGGTGTCTTTGGCAATCATCTCGCCTTGGTGGCCGAAGCGCACGAGCAAGATGTCCCGTCCGGCGACCCGGCCTGGGTTGCCCTGCGTTGGCGGGTTGGCCACGTGCCAGATGATGATTACAAGGCTTCGCTGCGACTGCGGGACAGGCAGGGACACTTGATAGGCCAGTCGGACGCTACGCTGTTGTCAAACGAACACCGGCTGACCTCGCAGTGGCAGACGGGCCAGGTCGTGACCACCTACCACCTGTTGCCGAGCCTGGACGCTACCCTGCCGGGCCGCTATTACCTCGAACTGCTCGTGTACGATCCCAAGACCTCACGCCCGATCCGGGTTGTGGACGCGGGGAATACTTCCGCCACAGGCAGCCTGTCCCTCGGCGAGTTGAAAGTGGACAGACCCTGGCGGCAGCAACCACCCGAGCCCGAGGTTGTGCTGGCCTCCACCCGTCTGGCGCCTGGGCTGGATTTGGTGGGCTACGACCTACATCGGCGGCAATTCAGTCCCGGCGAGACGATAGATCTGGCTCTCTATTGGCGTACCGCGGAAAAGATCACCCAAGACTATTCCATAGTCGCGCAACTGACTGGCGTAGAGGGAAGAGTAGTTGCAGACTGGACCAAGGAGCCGGTCTATCGCACCTCCCTGTGGCAAACCGGCGACGTCTGGCGGGACTGGCATGCCTTACAGATCCCAGCCAACCTGTCCCCGGGGGAATACCAGCTGAGCATCCAGCTTGCGGGG
>JASFTJ010000362.1:0-3905 GCA_050053615.1 Anaerolineae bacterium
TAGCAGGCGCACCACCAGCGGGTCGAGCAGGTCCATCAACTTGCCCACAATGCTGGGCCTATCAATGCGCACGTGCTCTAGCAGTACGATTCTGCCCTCCGGTTTGACGACGCGGGCCAGTTCGTGTAGACCGCGCATCGGATCGGGCACGGAGCAAAAGACAAAGGTGGCGACGGCTGTATCAAAGTGGTTGTCGGGGAAGTCGAGATGCTGGGCATCCATTTGGTGCAGTTCGACGGTGGAGTCCAGTTTTTCGGCCTTGCGTTGCGCTCGCTCCAGCATGCGCTCGCTCAAGTCAATGCCGGTGACATTGGCTTCGGCCGGGTGGTGGGCAAAGTTCTTACCGGTGCCGACCCCCACCTCCAGCACATTACCACCCGAGATTCCCTGCCAGAGCTTCTGCCTCATAGGCGCAAAGCGCCATTCGGCCAGAGCCTCTACCAGGTCGTAGATGGGCGCGATACGGTCGTATCGCGCCTTCGTTTGGGCTGTTTCCTGGAAATCAAGGGGTTCGCTCATTGACTCTTGTCCAGCAGTTCGTTTCCTGCTGCCTTCCAGGCGTTAAAGCCGCCGTCCACTTCCAACACGCTCGTATACCCCAACTCGACCAGGGTCTGGGCCGCTGCCGTACTCATACTCCCACTGCGGCAGTAGAGCACGATGGGGGCGTCTTTGTCCGGTAGTTGACCCAGGTTGTCGGCAACCTGGTCATAAGGAATAAACAGGTCGGTTTCTGGGATCTCTCCCTGATAAGGTATGTGGACATTCACCAGCACAAATTCCTTGTCTGTCATCATCCCGGCCAGTTGCCCAACATCGATATCGGTATAGCCATCGGCGTTTTTGGTGAGCTCTGTGTCCTCAGGTGCGGATGCCGGCTCGCAGGCCGCGACCGCTAGGGCCAGCCCGACCAGCAGCATTCCTGATAGCCATATCTGTCTTTTCATTCCGGTATCAAACCTCCTTCATTTCATCACGGTAGCATCTCAATAAATCGGGGGTACGTTTGTAGTAGGCGCTTCGCCATGCCAAAGGCACGCAGTGCGAGGCGCGTAGAAACGCACTCGCCGCGCTGTGCGGGCCTGCGCCAGGCGTGCCGTTGGCAAAGTGCGCACTACCAACATCTTTTCCCCTAGATTATTGAGATGATACTCATCATACATTATACTTGCACTGGCGTCCAAGCGTAAGCGGCATTTGACCTGGTCGATGGCAGGCTGTTTTGCCCGTCAAAAGACAGGCCAAACGGCTTACACACAAACCCAGCCCCGATCTGCAACTCGGGGCTCAGGCGTGAGCGGGGAGGATGCCCAGACCCAACTGGCTGTCGATCTCGCTCCACTTGGTGCAACGCTTCCTCAGTTTGCATACGATCGCTGATATCTCTCATACTTGATGGTATGATCTTCCCCCGAAATAGTGGACACTGAGAAAGCACAGTGTGGTATAATCTATTTCGGGAGGATGCCAATGAGTCGGAAACGCAAGACGTACAGTCGTGAATTCAAGCGGGAAACCCTCCGCTTGGTTGAGACGAGTGACCTGTCCATTGCCCAGATCGAACGTGACCTGGGCCTGCCGAAGGGCATAGTCCACCATTGGAAACGCCAACTGGCCGAAGACGGCGAGGAAGCGTTTCCTGGAAAAGGTAAGCTCAAGTCCGAAGATGAACTGATTCGGCAGTTGAAGCGCGAGAACGAGATCCTGCGCCAGGAGCGAGATATCCTAAAAAAAGCAGTGGCCATCTTCGCGCGCCCAAACAAGTGAGATTCCAGTTCATCGAAGATCACCGGGACCAGTTCCCTGTGAGACGGATGTGCAAGGTGCTGGAGGTGTCGCCGAGCGGGTACTACGCCTGGCGTGACCGGCCTCCCAGTGCGCGAGAGATGGCCAACAAAGAGCTGAAGCAAGAGATCAAGACCGCCTTTGAGGAGAGCGGCGAAACCTACGGCAGCCCGCGCATCTACCAGGTGCTGAGGAAGCGGGGTCTGATGTGCAGCAGGAATCGGGTGGCGCGTCTGATGCGCGCCGAAGGCTTGCGTGCCAAACAGACCCGGCGCTACAGAACCACAACCAGGCGCAACAAGGCTCACCGTGCGGCTCCCAACAGGCTGAAGCGGGACTTCAGCGCGGAGCGGCCGAACCAGAAGTGGTTGGCCGACATCACCTTCATCCCGACGTGGGAGGGATGGCTCTACCTGGCGGTCATCCTGGACCTCTTCAGCCGCCGGATCGTGGGCTGGGCCATGTCGAAGCGCATGACCTGCGAGTTGACCTTGAGCGCCCTGTGGATGGCCATCCAACAGCGACGGCCAGGCCCGGGGCTCATCCATCACTCGGATCAGGGCAGCCAGTACACCGACCACCGCTACCAGGCTGCTCTGAAGGCCTATGGCATGAAAGCCAGCATGAACAGTGTCGGCAACTGGTACGACAACGCGCCGATGGAGAGCTTCTTCGCTACGTTGAAGAGTGAGCGAGTGCATCATTGCCTGTATCGGGCCCGCGACGAGGCCAGCCCGGATCTGTTCTACTACATCGAGGGCTTCTACAACCGACGCCGGTTGCACTCGTCGCTGGGCTACGAGAGCCCGGAGGCCTATGAACAACTCTACCATAACGGACATGATCGGTGCTTAACTCCCTGTCCACGAAACTAGGGGAAGGTCAGTACCCACGGCGTCGCCATCCACACTTGTCAGCGGAAACGTGGACAATTCGATCCATCTGGACGGCTCGTCAGCCGACGGGTACGGTACGATTTCGGTGTAAGCTTTTCCCGTCTTGATGGTGCGGACAGAAGGATGCCAGGGGCACGGAGTTCGCCTCTGGTGATAGACTGCGTACCATTTCTGACCGGCCAGCGCCGTCTCGGGGGGCGCGCCTTTTTTCCACGCACGGGTTGACCGGGCAATGTTCAAGTCACAGTCGACGGCGCTGATCCCATCCTGGATCCCGTCCAAGATGTTCCGGAGGAAACGTTCGCTCTCCTGCTCGGTTTGCTCCAGTGCTCCTCGCGGGACAAGGGCGGCGAGTGATAGGCCAGGAGTTCCTGATGGGCATAACCCAGTTGGCGGCAGGCTACCTCATTCACATCCACCAGGCGCCCGAAGGGACGGATTTCTTGTCGCTGAGAGTGCTTTGTGGGGATCGATTCTGGAAAGGCTGTCCGGCAGAAAAAGGACACCCAGAGGCAAGCAGCTGTGGCTCAAGGCAACCAGATGCCAGCTGGTCTCCATGTTCCGCATATCCTTGGAAACAAAGCTTGTCAACAACGCTGAACTGAGGTATACTAAGATATGCGTGTAGACTGGCTACAAAGTCAAACCCGTTCCAGGTGCGCCTGCGCTCCTGGTCATTGAAAGACCATGGCTCCCCGGGCACTGGTTCGGAGGGGTATGCTGTCCGCAGGAGGACCCGTTTGAACGTTGCCGTCATCATTCCCGCCCGCAACGAAGAAATCCCACTGCCAGGCGTCCTAGCCGAGATCTCACCGGGCACGGTCGACACTGTCATTGTCGTGGACAATGGTTCCACCGATCGCACGGCCGACGTGGCGCAAAAGGCCGGAACCGTCGTCGTCCGCGAGCCCCGGGTCGGCTATGGACACGCCTGCGCCGCGGGCGTCCGGGCGACAGCGGAGCAGGGCGCCGACGTGATGGTTTTTCTTGACGCCGACGGCAGCTTTGACCCAACGCAAATTGGCGATCTTGTAGCACCCATCAAAGCCGAGCAGGCTGACCTGGTGCTGGGCTCGCGGCCGGCGGGCGGCATGGAGCCGGGGGCGATGCCACCACACGCTCTCTTTGGCAACTGGTTGGTGGCCCGGCTAATGCGCTTGCTCTATGGCCTCCGCGTCACCGACCTGGGGCCATACCGCGCCATCCGCGCCGACCTGCTGGCCC
>JASFTJ010000363.1:0-3902 GCA_050053615.1 Anaerolineae bacterium
CCCACCTCGCCCGTGATGTCGAGAGAAGCCTGAATGGCATACGGGCGGTCGAGCCCCCGTTCAGCCATCCTCCGAAAGAGAGCCAGCGCCCACTCGCGATCGGTGAACGCGTTCTCGTCGGTAAAGAGGATCGGCTGCTTGCCGCCCATGGTCTCCAGTTCGTCTAGCACCTCGTGGACAGGGCGCGCGCGGTAGCGCCCGCCTTCCAGCTTCCACAGCGTGCAAAACTCGCACCGGTAGCGGCAGCCCCGCGAAGCCGAGATCAGTTGTAAAAAGTACCGACGGCGGTAGAGATCACGCCGAGGCAAGGGCAGATTGCGCAGAGCCGCCGCTTCACCATTGTAGCGCGACTTCAGGCGGCCAGCCTCGAAATCGCGGATGAGCATCGGCCACTTGCCTTCCGCCTCCCCCTGAAAAACGACATCCACGTAACGCGCTGCCTCGTCGGGCCGCAGCGTGGCATGCACACCGCCCAACACGACCGGCGCCCCCTGCGCCCGATACCGCTGGGCGATCTCGTAGACGCGGGGCGCGGTGATGGTCAACGAGGTCAAGCCCACGAGATCTGGCCGACTCCACGCCGAATCCTCTGGGATCTCTTCCAACACTTCGTCTACGATCCGCACCTGCCAATGTGGCGGCGTGAGCGCAGCCACGTAGGCCAAGGCGAGCGGTTCCATGGTGGCCATGCCGCCGGCGTTCGGTAACCGCCGCCCATTCGTTTTCATGGTCGGATTGATGAGCAGCAACCTTGGCGACATCAGGCTAGACTACATCTTTCCGTTTCTGAAACATCATCGTCATGGCCAAGAGGACGACGCTGATGATCCCCAGCGCCAACCAGCTCCTTTGCACGTCGCCTTCCAGGGCCGGTTTGTACTGCTTGTAGATGCTCTCGATCAACCCCTCCGCACCGCCGACCGCCTTCTCCCGGTCAGACTGCCAGTCCCGAAGGCTTTCACCGTACGCCTCCGTCTGGTCCTGGTATCCCTCGAACTGCTGCTCGGTCAACTTGCGATAGTCCTCGCCTTGCTGTTCCCGTTTCTTCTGGTACTCCTGGGCTTGCTTCTCCCTCTTCTGAGAGTACGCAGCCTGATCATCCAGCAGCCCCGGTGTCGGCGGCGGCTTGGGCGTCGGATAGGGTGTGAAGGTCGGATAGGGCGTCGGCGTCGGCGGTTTGACCGGCTCCTCGGCGGACAGTTGCTGGCGGACCTCGGTGTCGTAGAAATCGGAGCTGCGGATGCCGGGGAAGTAGCACTGCTCGAACATCTGCTTGCCCATGCAGCGGCAGCCCAGTCGGTCCTTGTCGTCCTGGGTTAGGTCATCTCGTTGGTCCTTGGGCAGCTGCCAACAGGGATCATTCACAATGTCGTCGCCGATGCCGGTGATGCGCACCAGCGCCTCAAAGGCCCAGCGCGTCGACATCGTGGCGCTGATGTAATCGCCGCCGGGGATCAGGTCGCGGGGCAGCAGCGCGCCGGCAAAGAGGAACTGGGGCACGAGCACCACGACCACCAGCAATAGGGCTATGTTCTGATTGGGCGACGCCGCCGAGATGAGAAGCCCAAGCATGTAACCTGACAGTGTGCACAGGAATATGGTCAGGTACATCGCCGGATAGCCGAATGAACTCTGAAACTGTGGCTCTGAAAAGACCATTTTCGCCAGCACAAAGATCGCCGACTGGTACGCCGCCAGGATGACACCCACCCACACCTTGGACATGATGTAGGGCGCCAGTTTGAGCACCACGGTCCGCTCCCGGCGGTAGATATCCCCTTCTTTGACAATCTCACGAACCGAGCTGATGGCGCCGGTCAGGATGCCGATGAGGCCCATCATAAACAGCATGGTGATGATCTGAGCCGCGTCGCCTTCCACGAGGTCAAAGAGCGTCTTGCTCCAGATAAAGTCCATGAGGCCGATGAGCGGCGCGACGGCCAGCATCAGCGCCAACCCCACCTTGTCCTGGGCAATGATGCGCAGGTTCCGCGCCGAGAGGATGAGAAACTGGCGAAAGCCCGAAATCTGCCGCTTGCGCCGGGGCCTGACCGGAGGCGCCGGGGTGGGGGTCCGTCGCTGTTCCTTTAGCTCCCGCAACCGCCGGACCACATACTGTTGGTACTGAGGCGCCTGCTTGAAGCGGCGGCCCCACTCTTCCGGGGTGCCCCGTGTCTCCAGCAGTTGGTAGATGTCGTCAAATTCGACTTTTTCTTTGTAGCGGCGCTCCTCCGCCGTCCGATAGCGCTCAAAGTAGTCCAGCGCCTCGTTGGGCGGCCCAAAGAAAGCCAGATAGCCGCCCTTGGCCAGGAACACCACCTGGTCGCACATCATCACGTTCTTGGTGGCGTGGGTGATCAAGATCACCGTGCGCCCGCCATCGGCCAGGTCGCGCAGGAGTTCCATCATCTCGGTCTCGGTGCCGGGGTCCAGGCCAGAAGTCGCCTCGTCCAGAAAGAACAATCCCGGCTTGGTCAGCAACTCGACACCGATGGACACCCGCTTGCGCTGCCCGCCACTCAGCGCGGTGATGGGATTGTTCCGCTGCCGCTCCAGGTCCAGCTCACGGAGGACCTCCATGATGCGCCGGCGCCGCTCCTTCTTGGACGTGTCGGCCGGCATGCGCAGCTGGGCTGCATAGTCCAGGGCCTTGTAGACAGTGAGTTCCCGATGGATGATGTCTTCTTGAGGTACGTAGCCCATCTCGCTGCGATATTCATCCATATGAGTGTAGAGGTTCTTGCCGTTGACCAGTACCCGGGATTTGGCGCCGTTGGCCGGGTTGAACCCGGTCAGCGCGTTCATCAGCGTAGACTTGCCCGCACCACTGGCGCCCACAACGGCCACAAACTCTTTGGGATAGATCGAGAGAGAAATGGCTTTCAGGATGTTGACCGTCTTGGAGTACCACTTTTCGATGCGCAGGGCATCCAGCCGGATGTTGCCCGCCTCGTCAAAGTGGGCAATCCCATCCTCCTGAAAGACCAACCGGTAGGATCCGATCCGGATCTCGTCCCCTTCCTTGATCCAGATCTCCTTTTCGACCCGCCTGCCGTTGACGAACGTCCCGTTGTCACTTCTCAGGTCCCGCAGCCGAAAGCGAGCGCCGAACTGCTCGATGACGGCGTGGTAGCGGGACACTCGGGGGTGGGGGAGGACCAGCACATTGCTGCTGTGTCGCCCCATGGTAATGCGCCGCCCGGTCTTGGGCAGGTCACGCATGTCCAGATACTGGGTCCGGGGAGCCTCAGCCTGTGTCTTGACCTGGCCCGGCAAGAAGCCAATGTGAGCCCGATATTGCAACGCGACCCTTTTGCCGATGTACAGAACGTCGCCATCGGAGAGGACCTGTTGGCCAACCCGCTGGCCATTATAGACCAAGCCGTTTGTGCTCCCCAAGTCCACAATGCGGTACACAGACCCTTTCTGTTCCAACCGGGCGTGATGTCCCGAGACGAGCGAGTCGGAAAGCTGCACGTCATTGTCCGATCGACGCCCTATCGTGACTATGTCCTTGTCCAACGCGAATTTGACGACCTGATTCTCCAGATAGGCAACCACTCCAGGCTGCGCTTTCGAGGCCATGTGAACCTGACCGCCCAACCGTGGCGGCGGATTCTCGTCCGCTTGGAGTGGACGAACCAGCAGGGAAAAAGCGCCAATTCGCACCGTGTCGCCCGGACTCAAGGCGGCAGGCCTTCTGGGCGGCAAAGCTCGATCGTTCAAGAGCGTTCCGTTGGTGGAACCCAGATCCTCGACCAACCACCCATCCTGACCACACATCAACTGGGCGTGATGCCCCGAGACGTTGGGGTCCTCCAAGATCACGTTGTTATCCCTGGCCCGTCCCAGTGTGAGCTTGGACTGGTAGATGGGCATCGCATCCTGGCCGCCGGCAACCT
>JASFTJ010000364.1:0-3901 GCA_050053615.1 Anaerolineae bacterium
ACCTGGAGAGCAACGACGCGTACCCCTTCTTTGACGCCCTGGACGACCTGATCCGCACCGGACCGACGGGGACAAACGTCAATGATCTGTTATTCCTGTTTGCCTTTGCCTAGCGCGGTTTCCAGCCGCCAATCATGTGGGATACCTATCCTCGCAAAGGCGTGATTCCACACGTGGAGGTGACCAATGCAAAGAATCAAAATCACCGCTGGCGGCGTGACCGCCACAGCGACGCTGACCGACAATGCTACCGCCGACGCCATCTGGGCGGCGCTACCCCTCACAGGGCGGGGGAACCGCTGGGGCGACGAGATCTATTTCAGCATCCCGGTCCACGTGGAGCTGGCAGCCGACGCCCGCGAGGTGATGGAGGCCGGCGAGTTGGGCTACTGGCCGCCGGGGACCGCCTTCTGTATCTTTTGGGGGCCGACGCCGGCCAGCCGAGGCGACGAGATCCGCGCCGCCAGCCCGGTCAACCCTTTTGGTCAGCTGGAGGGCGATCCGGCGGCTTTCCACGCCGTCGCCAGCGGCGCCGAAATCAAGATCGAAAGAGCGTAACGCCCTACCCGGAGGTCAGGATGGACAAGCCCAAGGTCTTTGTCACGCGTGTCATCCCCCGGGGGGGCCTGGAACTGGTCAGCCGGACGTGCGACACTGAGGTCTGGCAGGACGATCTGCCGCCGCCCCGTGATGTACTGCTCGAAAAAGTGCGAGGTATGGACGGCCTGCTCAGCCTGCTCACCGACCGGGTGGATAGCGAGCTATTGGACGTCGCCGGGCCTGGGTTGAGGGTCATCAGCAACTTTGCCGTGGGCTACGATAACGTGGACGTGGCGGCGGCCACGGCGCGGGGCATCCCTGTTGGCAACACGCCCGGTGTGCTGACCGAGACCACGGCCGACATGGCCTTTGCCCTGCTCATGGCCGCCGCCCGGCGCATCGTCGAAGGCGCTAGTTACGTTCAGGCTGGCAAGTGGCGCACCTGGGGTCCGACCCTGCTCCTGGGCCACGATGTGCACGGCGCCACGCTGGGCATCATCGGCATGGGTCGCATCGGCCAGGCCGTAGCCCGCCGGGCATCCGGTTTCAGCATGCGGATCATCTACTACGATCCCTACTGCGATGCGGAAAGAGGCGCGTCGCTGGGCGCCGAGGCCAGCAGCGAACTGGACCAACTTTTGGCCGAGGCCGACTTTGTCAGCCTGCACGTGCCCTTCACCACCGAGACGCAGCACCTGATCGATGCCGACGCCCTGCGCACGATGAAACCCACGGCAGTGCTGATCAACACCTCACGCGGGCCGGTGGTGGATACCGAGGCGCTGTACGACGCGCTGAACGAGGGGCAGATCACGTACGCCGCCCTTGACGTGACCGACCCGGAACCGCTGCCGGGCGATCACAAGCTGTTGACACTGGACAACTGCCTGGTGGTGCCCCACATCGCCAGCGCCAGCCGAGCGACGCGCACGCGCATGGCAGTCATGGCTGCCGAAAATCTGCTAGCCGGGCTGCGCGGCGAGAGGTTGCCCAACTGTGTGAACCCAGAGGTGTACAAATAGAGTGTCTCAGCCCTCTATCCACGCAGCGGCCACCGTAGCCGCTCCATCAGCGTGCGGTAAAAGTAGGTCTTGTCTTGCAGACGCACAAAACGGCTGAGGTGCGGGCTGGCCTGGACCTTTACCCAGTCACCGTCCCGCAATTCATACTCGAATTGGCCGTCCACGGTGAGGATGGCCTGGTGGTCGGTGTGCACTAGAACTTTGACCACCGCCCCCTGGGATAGCACGATGGCCCGGTCCATGCTCAGATGAGGGGCGATGGGGATAAGTAGGATATTCCTGAGTTGGGGCGGCAAGATGGGGCCGCCCGCGGCAAAGGCGTAGGCCGTGGAGCCGGTGGGGGTCGAGACGATGAGGCCATCGGCGGCGTAGGTGGCCAGGTAGCTGCCGTCGATGTGAGTCTCCAGGCGAACGATGCGGGCCAAGCTCCCCCGACTGACCACTACGTCGTTCAAGGCCTCGTACCCCCGGCAATCCGCTCCGCGATGGTATTCGGCGTAGAGCATCATCCGCTCTTCGATCCAGTAGTCGCCCGTCAACAGCCGAGGCAGGGCAGCAGTCCACGCGTCGGGCTCCAACTCGGCCAGGAAGCCAAGACGGCCCATGTTCACCCCCAACACCGGCACGCCCTGCTCGCAGCCCATGCGCGCAGCGCGGAGGATCGAGCCATCGCCACCCAGGGTCACCAACAGGTCCAAACCCAAGACCTCAGCACGCACGGCATCCTCGTCCCAGGTGGAGCCGATCCAGGCTGCCAGGCCGTGGACCTCAGCTTGGCGGGCCATGGCTTGGGCAAGGGGCTGTGTCTTGGGTAGCTTGGGGTGGTGTAACAGTCCAATCCGCTTCATGGCGGCGACCTCGCATGCATTTGATCTCGGTGGACGACAGCGCCATTATAGCCCATTTCGGGCGGACTGTCCACCGCAAAGACAAAGGTCCATAATTCTTAATTTGAACGGTTCGTCATTCGCCGAGGGCAAAGGTCTCCTGGCTGAGGCGCAGAGGTTGGGTCAGCCTGCCGGGGCGGAGCCAAAGGGCAACCCACTTGCTGGTCGGGGAGTTCGGGCAGCCGTTTTCTCACTTAAAGCGCGAGTCTGCCACAGCTGGCCTGTGGCGCAGCCGTGCCTGCACGCGACGATTAGCCCACGCTTCCCGCAGGCCCTGCAACCCGATGTACCCATAGCCTCCGACATACAACAGCAGAAAAGGGATGGCCAGATAGTTCCCCATTATCAGGGCCACGGCAATCGTGGCCAAGGCGTAGGCAGCCAAGGCTAATTCGGCGACAGTGATCCACTGGAAGGGCAGGACATAGCGGCTGCCGATCCAGCGGTCACCCCGGCGAATGATACGGAACTTGGGCGTCCGCCGGAAGGCGTGATCCCAGCCCAGCAGACCCCGCACAATAGCCACCGTGTTGGATAGGGCCAACCCCGTGCCCAGCAAGGCCAGAACCGGCATCGCGGCGGCCATATGCCGTTTCCAGTCGTGATGGAGGTGCCGCTGCGACAGGGCATAGGCAGCGATCGGACCGAGGGCTACCAGCCAAAACACGGTCAGATTAAAGGTCAACGAGATCTGACCGAGAAGAAGGGGTAGAGTCAGCAGCAAAAGCACCAGCGACATGGGATGGGCAACCCACACACCGAGATGCAGCAGCCCCTCGAGCCGGGCAGGCCAGGCCAGCCGTTCCCTCGCGCCTCTGGGAGAGAGGGTTGAGGCGGGTGGGGGATTGAGCGCAGTTCGTCGCTTCGCCCCCCCCCCGGCGCCCGCGAATCCGCTTACAGCGCATCGCGCACGGGAGGGGAGACAGCCCCGGACCAGCGCCCCCACCAGCTTGAATAGGCATTGAGCGGCGCCGCTCGCCCAGCGCGCCTGTTGTCGCTTGAAAGCCGCCATTTGCGGTGGGAGTTCGGCCGGGGTCTCGACCTCCGGCAGGTACAGGGCCTGCCAGCCAGCCAACTGGGCGCGAAAGCTGAGATCCACATCCTCGGTCAAGGTGTCGCTCTGCCAGCCCCCTGCTGCAACGATCGCCTCGCGACGCCAAACACCCGCTGTGCCGTTAAAGTTCATGAGGAGGCCGTTGCGATTGCGGCCCAAATGCTCGACCACAAAATGGCCGTCGAGAGCAATCGTCTGAGCACGGGTCAGCACCGAATAGTCAGGGTTGAGGTATCCCCAGCGCGTTTGCACAAAACCCAACTCCGGATCATCCACCAGATGAGGCACCGTTCGCTTCAAGAAATCGGGGGAAGGCAAGAAATCGGCGTCAAAGATGGCGATAAGCTCCCCGCGAGCCGCCTCCAAGCCGCGAGCCAGCGCGCCAGCCTTGAATCCCT
>JASFTJ010000365.1:0-3894 GCA_050053615.1 Anaerolineae bacterium
TGCGACGCTACGGCGCAACCTACAGGAGGGGCGTGACCAAGCCCAACCCAGCAGATTCCTGCGGACTGCGCAAGGATTTCTGGCCTGGCGTTTCTGACAGTTTGATATTTCCGGTTTACCCGGGTTAGGATTTGGTAACGACGTGATATACATCGATCCTTATCTGCTACTCCTACTTATTGGTTGTCTGTTCATCCTGGTGTTTGGCGGCTTGTCCTTCCTGCGCCGCGAGGGTTTGTCGATTCAGTTCGCCCTGGAGGCGGCGGCATTCACGGCCCTACTGGTTGGTGGATCCTGGGTAACCGGCATTCCCGTCAACCCTTTCCTCTTTCTGGTCCTCCTCTACCTGGTCACCATGCGCTCCCGGCTGGTGGTGGATATCGCCAATCTCTTGGCCCGACGAGGTCGGTATGACCAGGCCCTTGGCCTCTACCAGCTAGGATTGGCCTGGTGGCCCGACACCCCGTCCCGACTCATCGTCCTGGCCAACCGGGGGGCGGCTGAGCTTCACAGAGGGCAAATCGAAGCCGCCACCCACACCCTCGAGAGCGTACTCAACGCAGAACATGCCTCTCATCTTGGACTCAAGTACGAAGCCGCGTGCCGCTACAACCTGGGCCTGGCCTATGAGCAAAAGGGAGAAGGGACCAAAGCATCCCTCCAGTTCAACCAAGTGATAGACTTGTTGCCCAGATCACCTTATGCTCGAGCAGCCCAGGCGGCGCTAAAACGGCGCAAGAAGCGACCTTCCAAGGATTAGAAAACCTGAGAGAATCTGCCCCCCATTCGCGGCGTCTCGCCTGCCCGACGAGTTGCCAACGGACCGGACGTGTGCTACTATCCAGGCATGGATCACGAATGGCGCCTTTGCGACTACGAAGGCAGCAGCTACCGCACTGATTTCTGGGAGGGGCAGGGCCGCGAGTACGAGGACCTGGTCGAGCGGGTTGCCCTTCGTCGCCTATTGCCCCCCACCGGCCGCCGCCTGATCGACATTGGCGCGGGATTCGGGCGACTATCGGATTTCTATGACGGGTATGGACAGATCGTACTGCTCGACTATTCGCGGTCGTTGTTGCGCCAAGCCCAAGCGCGGCTGGGCCGCGACGACCGCGTTGTATACGTGACAGCCAGCGCGTACGGCATGCCCTTTGCCGACGACGCCTTTGACACGGCAATGATGGTCCGCGTGATGCACCACGTCGAGAACGTGCCCGCCCTGCTGAATGAGGTGGCGCGGATACTGGCGGGACAGGGCACCTATGTACTCGAATTCGCCAGCAAACGCCACCTCAAGGCCATCCTACGTTACGCCCTCCGCCGCCAGAAGTGGAGCCCCTTTGACCCCGACCCTTACGAGTTCGTGGGCATGAACTTTGACTTCCACCCGGCCTGGATGCGCGAGCGTCTGGACGAAGCAATGTTTCACGTGAAACGTACCTTGACCGTCTCCCACTTCCGCCTGCCGTGGCTGAAGCGAGTATTCCCCACCCGTCTGCTGGTCGCGCTGGACGCCCTCTGCCAACCCACAGGCGCCTGGTGGCAACTAACACCGAGCGTTTTTCACCAGTGCTCGCTCGAAAAACCAGCAAACGACACCCCCGCGCAGCTTCGCTTCCACTGCCCGGCCTGCGGTTCTGACGACCTGCGCGAATCCTCCGAATCACTAGCCTGTTTCGGCTGCGATCGTCGCTGGCCCATTGAGGATGGCATCTACAATTTTAGAGACAGCCGCCCCGCTTGAACTTCTAGACGTTCTGTAGTATACTGTAAGGCGTTCCGTGGTCACCCCTGCATATTGTGGGGCAGCCACAGACTACCCCAATTACTAGCGCTCGTGAAGGAGGAGATCGCCATGAAGATCAGTTGCCTGCAAGAGAACCTGACCAAAGGACTGGCTACCGTGGGTCGAGCGGTGGCCGCCCGCTCCACCCTGCCGGTCCTGTCCAACATCCTGCTGGAGAGCTATGAGGGCCGGTTGAGACTGGCCGCCACGAACCTGGAAATCGGCGTCAGTTGCTGGGTTGGCGCGCGCGTTGAGGAGGAGGGCAGTACGACCGTGCCCGCCCGCCTGCTGACCGAGTTTGTCAACTCGCTACCGCCGGGCCAGATTGACATGGAACTCACCGAGCGCACCCAAACCCTGAACCTAAAGTGTGCCCGCTACGAGGCGAATATCAAGGGGATTGAGGCCAGCGAGTTCCCCACGGCAGAAAGCATCGGCGGGAGCAACAACCTCCACCTTGAGGCCGAAACGTTCCGGCAAATGATTGAGCATGCAGTCTTTGCCGCCGCGACCGACGAGAGCCGCCCCATCCTCACCGGCGTCCTGGCTCAGTTCCATCAGGGCGGGCTGACCCTGGCGGCCGCCGACGGATTCCGCTTGGCGGTGACCTCCGCGGACGTGGGTGTGGACCTGGACGAGACAACCAATGTCATCATCCCGGCCCGCGCCCTATCCGAACTGAATCGCATCAGCGCCGATCAGGAGGATCCCATCGAACTGGTCATTACCCCAAAGCGTAACCAGGTTCTCTTTCATCTCAGCAATACTGACCTTGTCTCGCAGCTCATCGAGGGCAATTTTCCCGACTACAACCAGATCATCCCCAAATCCCACAGCACGCGCGCGATCATCAACACGCAGGACCTGCTGAAAGCAGTGAAGGTCGCTTTCCTCTTTGCCCGGGATGCAGCAAATATCATTCGCTTCAAGATCGTTCCCGGCAGCGAACTGACCCCTGGACAAATCATCGTCACCGGTACGTCTGCCGAGTTTGGCGATAATGTGAGTGAGCTGGATGCCACCATTGAGGGGGATGAGGTCGAGATTGCCTTTAACGCCCGGTACATGATCGACGCCCTGTCAGTCGTTGGCACGCCGGAAGTAGCCTTGGAAACCAGCACGCCCAGCAGCCCAGGCGTGCTCCGGCCCGTCGACGGCAGCGATTTCCTGTGCGTGATCATGCCCATGCACATCACACGCTAGTCTAGGATTCGACGCGAATCCAGCCCTTCTGGTAGCCTGTCACCGGGAGGGCTTTTTTACACCGAAACTGGGTACTTGGACACTGGAACCTACATCACAAGCCCAATATCTGATACCAACTTGGTGAGTCATGCAACGATTGATTGATGGAGCGCAGGCGCTGAACCTGCGCCTGACCGAAGGACAGCTCGCTTCCTTCCACACCTACTACGAGGAGTTGGTCGCCTGGAATCAAAAGTTCAACCTGACCGCCATCACCGAGTACGAGGCGGTGCAGATCCGCCACTTTCTCGACTCGCTGTCGTGCCTGCTGGCCGAGGAAACACGACAGGCGCTAAATCGTCCCGACGCACGCATGATCGACGTGGGCAGCGGGGCGGGCTTTCCCGGCATCCCCCTTAAGCTGGTCTTCTGTCCGGACGCCCACCTGACATTACTGGAGGCGACAGGCAAGAAGGTGGGTTTTCTCGAGCATGTGATCGCCCAGCTGGGGCTTCGCCGCGCAACAGCTATCCACACCCGCGCCGAGGAACTGGCCCACGACCCTTCCCATCGCGAAAGCTACGACCTGGCCCTGGCCCGCGCCGTGGCCGAGCTGCCGGTGGTCGTCGAGTATACGCTGCCCTTCTGCAAGATAGGCGGCTGGGTGATCGCGCAAAAGGGTGAAGCCGGCGCCGCCGAAGCCTGGGCTACCGAAAAGGCCATCGGCCTCCTAGGCGGTGAGCTGCGCCGCGTGATACCTGTGGAGCTGCCTGGCCTGCCCGAGAACCGCTCCCTGGTTATCGTCGAAAAGGTCGGCCCCACCCCGGACAAGTAGCCTCGCCGGCCGGGCATGCCGGCCAAACGACCGCTGGCCTGTTGACGGGAGCTCGACATTGGTCTCCGCAACGTAGCAGATTCTTTAT
>JASFTJ010000366.1:0-3882 GCA_050053615.1 Anaerolineae bacterium
CACGCGCAAGACCAAGGGCTGCTACGCCTGCCCCATCCGCTGCGGCCGCGTCACCGACGTGGTGGAGGGCCCCGAGTACGAGACGCTGAACGCCCTGGGTCCGTTATGCGGCGTGGACGACCCCGGGGTCATCCTCCACGCCAACCGGCTGTGCAACGACCTGGGGCTGGACACGATTTCGACCGGCGTAGCCATCGCCTTTGCGATGGAGTGCTGCCAGCGTGGCCTGCTCGACGATCCTGAGTTGTCGCTGGACTGGGGCGATTCACGGACCGTGCTCGGCCTCATCGAGCGGATCTCCCGGCGCCGGGGTCTGGGTGACCTGCTGGCCGAGGGGGTGCGCCGCGCCGCGAAGGCCCTGGGCGGCGCGGCCCCGCGCTACGCGTTGCACGTCAAGGGCCTGGAGCTGCCGCGCCAGGAGCCGCGTATCGCCAAGGGCTTTGGTCTGGGCCACGTCACCTCCAACCGGGGCGCCGACCACCTCTACGCCCTGCCGACGGTCGACCTGGCCGGCAACCTGGAGGCGGCTCGGCGCCTCTTTCCAGCCGAGATCGTCCCGGCGCTGATGGACACGGACGATGAGACGTATAAACCCGACCTGGTCATCTTTGGCGAGCACTATGGCGCTGTGTCCGATGCACTGGGCGTGTGCAAATTCACCACCACCGAGACCTACGCGCTCTATCCCGAGGATCTGGCGGCCGGACTGAGCACGCTCTGGGGCCGCGAGGTGCCCGCCGACGAGTTGCTGACCGCCGGCGAGCGCATCGTCAACATGGAACGGCTGTATAACACCCGCCTGGGGTTGTCCCGCGCCGATGACCGCCTCCCGGCGCGCTTTGTCGAGGAGCCGCTGCCGGTCCACACCTTCGACGGCGGGGAGCCGTCTGCAGAGCCGGTACACGTGGGTCGCCTGCGCGACCTAGACGGCATGCTCGATCGCTACTACCGCTTGCGCGGCTGGGACCAGGACGGCCGCCCGACGCCCGAGACGCTTCGCCGCCTGGACCTAGCTGAACGGAGTTGACCCATGTTTCCTTACCAGGGCTACACCGGCAAGTGGCTGTACGTGGACCTGACCGAAGGCCGGATCGAGTCCCGCGAGATGGACGCGGCGCTGGCCGAGGGGTACCTGGGCGGCAACGGGGTTGGCGCGCGGTTGCTGTGGGATCACGTCGGCCCGGAGGTGAATCCCCTGTCGTCTGAGAACCTGCTCATCGTCGCCGCCGGGCCGCTGTCGGGCACGGGGCTGCCCACGTCGGGCCGTGTAGAGATCATCGCCAAGTCGCCGCTGACGGGCATCTATGGCGACTCGAATGCCGGGGGCTTTTTCGGGCCCGAGCTCAAGTTTGCCGGTTGGGACTATCTGGTCATGGTCGGACGGGCGCCTCAGCCCGTCTACCTGCACATCGAGGACACGCAGGTGACGCTGTGCGACGCCCGGCACCTGTGGGGGTTGACCACGTCCGAGACAGAGACGGCCCTCCACAATTCGCTCGGTGACGACAAGGTCCGCACGGCGACGATCGGACCGGCCGGCGAGAAGCGGGTGCGCTTTGCTGGCATCCAGCTCACATCGCAACGCTCGGCGGCGCGCTGTGGGCTGGGGAGCGTGATGGGCAGCAAGAACCTCAAGGCCATCGCCGTCCGCGGCCGCCAGCCGGTGCCCCTGGCCGACCGTGAGCGATTCCGGCAGATCGCCCGCGACTTTCGCCAGCGCCTGCGAGCCAACCCGGTCTATCCTGCCGTCCACGCCCACGGCACGCCGGGCATTGTCAGCCTGATGAACGCTCTGGGCCGCTTTCCGACCAAGAACTTTCAGATGGGCAGCTTTGACCAAGTCGAGCGCATCACCGCCGAGGCCCTGGAGGCCCGCGCCTTTGTGCGCCACATGGCTTGCCACAGTTGCGTCGTCGCCTGCGACAAGCTCTACGAGATCCCCGATGGTCCCTACGCCGGCGCCGCCCTGCACAGCGTCGAGTACGAGACCCTCAACGCCTTTGGGGCCAACATCCTGAACGCCGACTTGGACAGCATCCTGCACGCTAACCAGCGCTGCGACGACCTGGGCCTCGACACGATCTCGGCGGGGCGGGCAATTTCCTTCGCCATGGAGCTGTGGGAGCGGGGAATCTTGACCGCCGCCGAGACCGGCGGGCTGGCGCTGGAATGGGGCGACATGGAGATCGCGCTCCAACTGGTAGAGATGATGGCCCATCGTCAGGGCTTTGGCGACTTGCTGGCTGACGGGGTGCGCCGCGCCGCCGAGGTCATCGGCCGGGGGGCGGAGGCCTACGCCATGCACGTCAAGGGCCTAGAGATCGCGGCTCAGGACGGCCGCGCCCAAAAGTCGATGGGCTTGGCCCACGTCACCTCGAACCGGGGCGCCGACCACCTCAAGGCCTTCCCGACGATAGACGAAACTGGCTGCCCTGAAGAGGCCTGCCGCCGCTACGGGGAGCAATACTTGCCTGAAATGGCCGATCCGCTGGCGACTCGACACAAGCCGCTGCTGGTCCGCGACGGCGAGGATCTGGGCGCGGTGGTCGATTCCATTGGGCTGTGCAAGTCGGGCGGCACCCACGTCATGGCCGAGATCTATTGGGCCGACATCGCCGCCGCGCTTGAGGCGGCCACCGGGATGGAGATGTCGGTCGAGCGGCTAAAGCACATCGGCGAGCGGATCTACAACTTGCAGCGCTGCTACAATGCCCGCCTGGGCATCACTCGCGCCGACGACCAGCTGCCGCGCCGCTTCAGCGAGGAGCCATCGCCTTCGGGCAACGCCCGGGGCCAGGTCATCGACCTGGTGCCGATGCTGGACGAGTATTACCAGCTGCGCGGCTGGGACTGCGAGACCGGCTGGCCCACGCTCGAAACGCTGCGCCGGCTCGGATTGGAGGAGGCCAGCCCGTGGCCATCACCGTGAGCGTGCGCTACCACAATGCCCTGCGCCACCGGACCGGACTGGCGCTAGAGACGGTGGAGCTGGCTCCAGGGACGAACCTGGCGGCCATGCTGGCCCACCTGGCCGAGGCCCACGGCTCGACGCTGGGCGAGATGCTCTTGGGGCTGGACGGCGAGGTGGCGCCGCACCTGGTCGTCTTTCGCAACGGGCGGCTGATCTACCGCGACCAGCGCGACGAGTTGTTGGCCGACGGCGACGAGTTGTTGCTCTTTCCTGCCATTTCGGGCGGATAAAGCTTTTTCGGAGTCGATGCCAAATGTCTGTCACTTTGATTCTGGGGCAAATGCTCTGGGCCGACACGACCCAACGCCCTCGGGCGGATTGGGGTCTGGCCATTGAGGGCGGTCGCGTCATTGCCGTGGGCTCGCACGACGAGCTGGGGGTCCGTTTCCCCGACGCCCCGGTCGTGGACGCCACCGACTGCGTCATTACGCCCGCCCTGGTCAACGCCCACCACCACATGTATGGCGTCCTGGCCCACGGCATTCTTTTGGACCAAGCGCCCGCCGGATTCTGGTCCTTTCTGGAGGATTTCTGGTGGCCGCGCGTCGAAGATGCGCTGACCGCCGACCTGATCGCCGCCGCGGCAGAGTGGGCCTGCCTGGAGATGGTCCGCTCCGGCGTGACCACGTTCTACGATTGCCTGGAAGCGCCCTGCGCCCTGCCCGGCGTGCTCGAAATCGAGGCTGAGGTTGTGCGGCGTCGGGGCCTGCGGGGCGTCCTCTCCTTCGAGGCGACCGAGCGGGTTAGCGCCGAGAACGGCGAGCTGGGTCTGCGCGAAAATGCCGCGTTCATCGATGCCTGCCGGGCGCACGGTGGGCTGGTCTCGGGCATGATGTGCTTTCACACCACCTTTACCTGCGAGGCCGAGTTCATCCAGCGCGCCTTTGCCCTGGCCACCGAGCGAGAGGCCA
>JASFTJ010000367.1:0-3878 GCA_050053615.1 Anaerolineae bacterium
GTTCGATTGAAGCCATCCGCCAGATGCAAGACCTGGGGCTCAAAGTGGTCATGATGACCGGCGACAACCAGCGTACGGCCGAGGCCATCGGTGAAGAGGTGGGTCTCGACCAGGTAGTGGCCGAGGTGCTGCCCGGGGACAAGGCGGCTAAGGTGAAGGCGCTTCAGGAGCAAGATCCTATGGGCTTTCAGAAATCCTTCGGGTCTCGCGGGGAGCGAGCGTTTGTGGGTATGGTCGGTGATGGCATCAACGACGCGCCGGCTCTGGCCCAGGCCGACGTGGGCATCGCCATCGGCACCGGCACCGATGTGGCCATGGCTGCTGCCGACGTGACATTGATGAGCGGCGACTTGCGGGGCGTACCTCGGGCCATCGCCCTCAGCCGGGCGACGATGCGGACCATCAAGCAGAATCTATTTTGGGCGTTTTTCTATAACGTCATCCTGATTCCGCTGGCAGCAGGGGCGTTCTATCCGTGGCTGGGCATACGGTTGCACCCCGTCCTCGCTGCTGGGGCGATGGCCTTCAGTAGCATTTTCGTGGTGACCAACTCGCTGCGACTGCGGCGAGCTAGATAGTAGATGTTGGATGTTAGTTGGGAGTGTTTGCATGAGCACACGTCTAGTATCCAATGTCAAAGACCGAAAGGAAACGGAATGAGTCGAAAGCATGGCTGGTTGATTTCACTCGTCGTCGTGACGCTGCTTGTGGCGGCATGCGGGCCGACTATGGTCACGCCGACAACCAAGGTGGATGGGGGGGATTCACCGACGGCGGCCCCGGCCGGCAACACGCCGGCAGCCACTCAGGTGGAAGAGCCTACGTCCAAGCCAGCTTCTTCCCCCGAACTGCCGGTGGATGCAGATGATTGGCATGTCCTTGGTTCGCCGGACGCTCCGGTGACGATTTACGAATACTCCGAATTTCAGTGACCATACTGTGCCAAGTACGCCCGTGAGGCGTTCCCACAGATTGTGAAAACCTATGTCGAGACCGGCAAGGTCCGATACATATTCAGGAATTTTCCCTTGTCCACCATCCATCCTCAGGCGCAGAAAGCGTCTGAGGCGGCCGAGTGTGCCGGAGAGCAGGGCAAGTACTGGGAAATGCACGACGTGCTTTTTGAGAGCCAGAGTAGCTGGTCCGGTCAGCAGGATGCCGTCGCGCTCTTTGGAGAGATGGCAGTGGATCTGGGGCTGGACAAGTCACAATTCGATGCCTGCCTCGATGGGGGCAAATATGTCGATAGAGTGACCGCTGACCAGCAGGAGGGAGTGGAACAGGGGGTCACTGGGACGCCGGCTTTTCGGATCAACGGCGCGGAGCTCTCGGGCGCGCAACCTTTCGAGCAGTTCGCCCGGTTGATTGACTACTTTTTGGCCGGAGGGGAACAGCCTTCGTTGGAAGTGGCGGCCGACAGCTTCCGTAGCCTGGGCCAGGCGGATGCACCGGTGTTGGTCACCGCGTTTTGTGATTATCAGTATCAGCCTTGCGGTTCCTTCGGTCTGGAGGTGCTCCCAGAGTTGGTGGCACAGTACGTGGACACGGGCAAGATCCGGTTTGTGTACCGGGAATTCCCTCTGAGCCCTGCAACTCAAAAGGCCGCGGAGGCGGCCATGTGTGCAGGGCAACAGGATCGCTACTGGGAGATGAACGAAAAGCTTTTTGCCACCAGGGAGGATTGGGCCGAGAACGCAGATCCCAGTAGTGTGTTCGCTGCCTATGCTGAGGAGGTGGGCCTGGACGCAGAGGCTTTGAGCCAATGTCTGGATGCGCAAGACACAGCTATGGTCGTCCAGGGCGACAAGATGGCCGCGGAATCGATCAGCATCGATGCCATGCCCTATGTTTTGGTCAACGATCTGCCGGTCCGGGGTGAGGTGCCGATAGAACTATTGGGTCAGGTCATCGAGTACGTGACCGCCGACGGGCCGACGCCAGCGATTGTGCCCAGCGGGGAGGATTGGCATGTGCGGGGCAACCGGCAGACGGCCCGGGCCGTCACCGTGGCCTTTGTCGACTATGCCAGTCCCGAATCGGGAGAGCATTCCCGCGAGGTGTTGCCCCAGTTGGTGGAAACATATGTCGACCAGGGCGATCTGCTGTATGTCTTTCATCCCTGGTCGGATCAAGAGGGGGGGCTCAGTGCCCAGGCGGCCAGCGCAGCCGAATGTGCTGGTCAACAGGACAAGTTCTGGGAGATGCACGATCTGCTCTTTGAGGAGCAGGAGTCGTGGTCCCAGGCCGCCGATCCAGAGCCGCTGTTCACTGATTATGCCCAGTCCCTGGACCTGGACACAGCCGAGTTCGAGACGTGCTTGCATTCGGAATGGGTGACGTTGCGGGTTCAGGCTGGAAGCGTCGTTGGCGCACTGTATGGCGTGGTCGAGGCGCCTCTTTTCCTCTTCAACAACGGGGAGGTCCAGCAAGGTTCGCCGGACTTTGAAGAGTTCCAAACAGTGATTGATTCGATTCTCAACCAATAACGGCGGAAAGAGGGGGCGACGCGGGAGCGGCAGTGACCATTGTCGCCCCTGGCTGCCTTTTGCATATTTTGGAGGTTGCTACGGATCAGCCATGAAGCGGCTTTTACTGACTTTGTTTTGCCTGTTGACCCTGATGGGGGATTCCCGCGCTCAGGAGACGCACACGCTTTCCAGTGTGGAGATTGCCCTCTGGCCCGAGTATGATCGGCCGGAAATGCTCGTGATCTATAGCGGTTTGTTTGCTTCCGATAGTTCTCTGCCCTCGCCGGTCGAAATCCGGATACCGGCCAGCGTGGGTCAGCCTGCTGCTGTCGCGTACATCGGCGAGGGAGGGCAGCTTCTTAATCAGCCGTATGATACCCGTGCCGAGGGCGACTCGTTGGTCATCTCGTTTGAGCCAAGCACAGCGGGCTTTCACGTCGAGTACTATGCGCCGTTGCCGGTGGACGAAACCGGACAACGGTCCTTCACCTACGAATACACCGCAGATTACCCCTTGACCACGCTCGGCTTGGAGGTCCAGGCGCCGCCGACGGCCGAGGACTTTGTATTGGAACCCGCCGCCGAATCCGTGTTTCAAAAGAGCGACGGCTTGACCTATCATCAGGTCACCGCAGGCCCGATGGCCCAAGGCGAGGCGCGGAGTTGGGTGATCGCCTACCAGAGATCTGGTTCGGAGTTGACGATCGAGTCCGTTGCGACGGCTGAAGCGCCGGCAGAGCCCCAGGCTGTGGCAGGAGGGGACGAGGATGGCTCCGCTGTCTTGATCTTTGCTGTTGCTTTCGTCGCGCTGGTCGCAGTGGGAGCGAGTGCTTTTTGGCTCGGCAAACACACACAATCAGCTGCCGAAGCACCGTCCCGACCGCGCCGGAAGAGCAACCGATCAGAGCGTCGATCGGATCGCGAGAAGGCGCTTTTCTGCCATCTATGTGGCGCGCAGCTGCGGTCCGATTCCGAGTTCTGTCACAAATGCGGCGCAGCGGTGCGCAAAACCTAGGGCGTGTAGCACGAGTAGTCGGTTGTACGTAATACGAAACATACGTTAGATTCGAGGAGAGCACGATGTCGTCAACGATGAAATTTCTGATCGGTGGAGTGGTGGTAGCAGCGGTCATTGGTGTGCTGATCGCTACCAGTTTTTCCGGCTCTACCAGCGAGTATCTGACCATTGCCCAAGCAAAAGAACTGGGACCCGATCAGACTCGAAACTCGCGAGTGACGGGGGGGATCGTCTCTGATTCAGTGGAGTGGAACACCCGCGATCTGCACCTGACGTTCGAGATCGAGGATGAGACGGGCCGTTTGCCTATCTCCTACCACGGCCCCCAGCCCGACATGCTGGTCGACGCCGTAGAAGCGGTGGTCATCGGCAAGTACGATCCGGACGCACAG
>JASFTJ010000368.1:0-3878 GCA_050053615.1 Anaerolineae bacterium
CCAAGGAGGAAGAATCGTTCCGGGCGCGGTTCGGGCAAATCGTGACCGGCCACGCCGAGGCCGCGACGCCTGAGCCCGGTGACGGAGAGTTGGAGGGCGACCTGCGTTGGCCGACCGAACTCATTCTCGCCACCGTCGAACAGGCCCGGACCGGTCGACCACCCACGTCGAACCTGGAATACCGGGTCGGCCGCTCCGGAGGCGGCTTTGACCGCATCCGCTTCAAGTTTGAAATGAACAAGGCACAAGGCACAAGGCACAAGGCCCGAAACCCGATCGCTGATTGCCTGGTACCCGATCTCACACTCGACCTCAACCGCCGCGACCCCAACCGCCCCCGCATCCGGATCCCGCACCCCTGGTACGGCGCCGGGATGTCCTTCGGCTCGGTGAGCCTCCAGACCATGATCGCCCGAGCTCGGGCTGCCAAGGCGTGGGACTCGTTCACCTGCACCGGCGAAGGCGGCTATCCCGACGACCTGAGTCCCTATGCGGACCACGTCATCACCCAGGTGGCCACAGGACTCTTTGGCGTGCGGGAGGACACCATTCAGCGGGCGCGCATCGTCGAGTTCAAGTATGCCCAAGGGGCCAAGCCCGGCCTGGGCGGCCACTTGCTGGGCAGCAAGGTCACCCGGGCGGTGGCCGAGATGCGCGAGGCCGTGCAGGGCACCAGCCTGTTTTCGCCCTTTCCTTTCCACAGCGTCTACTCGGTGGAGGATCACAAAAAGCATGTGGATTGGATTAAAACCATCAATCCTCGCGCCTTGATCTCGGTCAAAGTGTCTACGCCCACCGATGTGGATATGGTGGCTGTGGGCAGCTATTATGCCGGGGCGCATATCTTTCACTTGGATGGCGCGTACGGCGGCACCGGCGCTGCGCCCGAGATCGCCAAGAAAAACATTGCCATGCCGCTGGAATACGCTATCCCGAAGGTTCACCGTTTCCTAGAGGCCGAGGGCATCCGCGACGAGATGGTGGTCATGGCTTCGGGTGGTGTGCGCACCGCCTACGACATCGCCAAGGCTATCGCCCTTGGCGCCGACGGATGTGTCATCGGCACGGCGGATCTCGTTGCCCTGGGTTGTGTGCGCTTGGGTACCTGCGAGCGGGAGCGGGGCTGTCCCTTTGGCATTGCCACCACCGACCCCGAACTGGCCAAGCAGGTGGACCCCGTGGAGGGTGGGCAGCGTATTGCCAATCTTTACGCCTCGTGGCGGGTGCAGTTGGCAGAGATTCTGGGCCGCTTGGGGTTAGAGAGCGTTGGCGAGTTGCGAGGCCGGACGGATTTGCTGGTGTATTTGGAATCAGGGAGTGGGTAGTGGGTATCATCTATCCGGTGTCAGATGGTCTGGTTCTTTGATGCCTGATATTCTGTCAAAGGAGTTGAAATATGAACACGAGCGCCGAACGGATAATCGCTTCACGCAAAGACATGATCGACGGGGCGCCAGTGCCGGTTCACAAGACCGCGGAAGAAGGCGGCTGCGGCGTTGTCGGGCTGGCCTCCTCGGGGTTGGTGGCCGGGCGGCACCTGGTGGCCCCGGCTCGACAGATGCACAACCGGGGCAATGGCAAGGGGGGCGGCATCGCTGCGGCTGGGCTCTCTCCGGAACAGATGCGTGTTTCGCCAGAGACGCTGCGCGATGCGACGCTGCTCCAGGTGGCCTACTTGGACCCGAGTACCCGCGCCGACGTGGAGCAACATGCCATTGTTCCTTATTATGATATCATTGCGGGCTATGCCATTCCCACTGTGGACGACTATCGCGACGTGCCGGGGCTGGAGGTGCGGCCGCCGGATGTCGTGCGCTATTTCGTCCGCGCCAAGCCTGATGTGCTGGCGCGCTTTGCGGATCGGAACGGTCTGTCTGGTCTGGACCCCCGCCAGGTTGAGGACGAGTATGTCTACCGCAACACCTTTCGCCTTAACCAACGCTTCTATGTCAGCCATCCCTCCGGCGGGCATCTGGGAGGCGTGCAGCAGGCCTTTGTGCTATCTCACGGGCGCGACCTCTTGGTTTTCAAGATCGTCGGCTACGCCGAGCAGGCGATGGCCTACTACCAACTGGAGGATCTGCAAGGCCACGTGTGGATCGCCCACCAGCGGTATCCAACCAAGGGACGGGTGTGGCACCCCGGCGGGGCGCATCCCTTCATTGGCCTCAATGAGGCGTTGGTCCATAATGGCGATTTTGCCAACTATCACTCTGTGGCCACCTATTTGAGACAGCGGAATATTGTCCCGCTGTTCCTGACCGATACGGAGGTCAGTGTTCTCCTTTTTGACCTGCTGGATCGCGTCTATGGCTATCCGCTGGAGGTGACGATCGAGGCGCTGGCCCCCACCACCGAACGCGACTTTGAGCTGCTGAATGTGGACAAGAAGCGGTTGTACAAGGCAATCCAGGCGGCGCATCTCCACGCTTCGCCCGACGGACCTTGGTTCTTTATCATCGCTCGTAGCCATCCGGGCGAGGGTCAGTGGCAACTGCTGGGCATCACCGATACCTCGATGCTGCGTCCCCAGGTCTTTGCTCTGCACGAGGGCAAGGTGCAGGTGGGCCTGGTCGCCTCGGAAAAGCAAGCCATAGATGCCGCACTGGAGAGCCTGGCCGCCGAAGACGAGAGGATCTGCCCCGTAGCAGACCGGTATTGGAATGCGCGGGGTGGGAGTCACACAGATGGGGGAGCGTTTGTGTTTACTGTTGGGAATGGTAGTTTGGAAGTTGGGAGGCAGTTGGTAGTGACGGACAAGTTTGGCAAGCGGGTGACGACACCGGCCGACCAGGTGCACAACAATCCGAGTACGGCGTTACGGGTCGCGCCCGATCTCACGTGGGCGGTGGGCGTATCGGGCGAGTGGGTTGTCGCCGGGCCAGAGGGGGTGGAGGCTGCCTGGCAGGGGCTGGTCCGCGAGGCGCAAGTTTGGGACTATCGTGAGCTGACCGGGTTCTGCGAGTGGATGGTGGAGCTGACCACCACGGAGGACAAATCCTGGCAGTTTGCCGTGGGGCTGCTGACCCGGTTGCTGGATCGGCCCTACGACCCCGGCGTCAAGCGCCGGGCATCGGTGCTGGCGTTGGTGGATCGGACGCTGCGCCGGATTCTCGGCGCGGTGTCACCGTTGACCTCACCGGGAACGACCCGAAGACGGTTCGTGGATTGGGCGACGCGGTCGGCGCTGCGCGGGCCGCTCGACGACGAGCGGACATTTGTGTTGAACGCCGAAGGTTTTCCGCCGGAGGGGGATGATTCTGCAGCGCGGTTCATTGTCCAGGCAACGGCGCTCGGCTGGCGTCGATTCGTGACCTACAACTGGCGTGGTGGGCGATTCTGCGGTTGTGGCCTGGGGGCGACCGGCGAAGGGGTGCGCATCGATGTTTATGGTTCCAGCGGCGATTACTTGGGCTCCGGCCTGCAAGGCCACGAGATCCACGTCCACAACAGCGCCCAGGATCAAGTGGGCCAGATTCTGAAGTCTGGCAAGCTGGTGATCCACGGCGACGTGGGCCAGACCTTTATGTACGGCGCCAAGGGAGGTGAGGCGTACGTGCTGGGCAACGCCGCTGGTCGGCCGCTCATCAACGCCGCTGGCAATCCCCGCGTGGTCATCAACGGCACTTGCCTGGATTACCTGGCCGAGTCGTTCATGGCCGGCGACCCGCTGAACGGCGGCGGGTTCGTTGTCCTCAACGGTGTCGAGTTCGACGCCCACGGGGCGATGCTGCCCCTGTCAACGCCCTATCCCGGCAGCAACCTCTTCTCGTTGGCCTCGGGTGGAGCTATCTACTTGCGTGATCCGTATGCCTTGGTGACACAGGAGCAGCTAAACGGCGGCAAGTTCGCGCCCTTTACCGAAGCCGATTGGACGT
>JASFTJ010000369.1:0-3870 GCA_050053615.1 Anaerolineae bacterium
ACTCACTCCTTGACCACGTAATCAAACGTCATGAACGCTGCTGCCGGAAAGATGACGTCAAAGGCCAGCAACAGTCGCAGCCAGATGGCGATGTCGGCCATTGCCAGTCCATCGAGCACACTGGCCGTGGCCTTGACTGCAAAGATGAGGACTGGCGCGGCCACCGGAAGCAATAGAATAGGCAGGAGCACCTCTCGCGCCCGGGTTTGGGCCGTCATGGCCGATAGGAGGGTACCCACCCCGGAGAATCCTATCGTGCCCAGTACGACAACCAGCACCAGTCGTGGGTCAAAAAGGTTGACCCCGAAAAAAGCGGTGAATACCGGCAGTATCATCAGCTCGACCACAAACATGAACAGGGTCGTCGAGATCATCTTGCCAAAAAAGATGGCCGTGTGGTCCACTGGCGCCAGCAGCAGGCCCTCCAAACAGCCACGATCCTTTTCCAGGACAAAGGCTCGATTCAACCCCAGCATCCCCGAAAAGGCAAATGCCACCCACAGCGCCCCTGGCGCCACCTGTCGCACCCGTTCCCCGCTGACCCGCAGGTCAAAGGCAAAGTTGAACACGACGATGACCAGCACGGCAAAGACAAACATCGCGCTGAACATCTCCTTGGTGCGGAGTTCGGCGACGATGTCTTTCCAGACGATGGCCAGGATTTTGCGTAGATAGCTCATAAGGTCGTGTTGCGTGTGATGTCTCGATAGATCTGTTTCATCGATGCCAGGTCGAGCCCGCTCCGTGCGCCCTGCCAGGCCATCGCACCCCGGTGGAGGATAGCCACCCGATCGCACACCTCCAGGCCCTGTTCCAGGTTGTGCGTGGTGAGAATGACCGTGCGATTCGAAGCAGCCAGTTCCTGCAGCACCGTCCGTAGCATATCAGCAGCTTGCAAGTCCAGGCCAGTGTAGGGCTCGTCCAAAAGCATGACAGATGGATCATGCGCACACAGCGTGGCGCGGGCAATGGCCAGCCGCTGCACCATGCCCCGCGAAAAAGTACGCACCGGGTCACGCCGCCGGGCGGCAAGGCCCACCTGCTCCAACACAGCGTCGATCCGAGCACGCGCGTTCGACAAATCATACATTCGGGCAAAGAACTGCAAGTTTTCGTCGGGCGTCAGGTCGCCATAGAGCAGCGGATTGTGGGAAATGAAGCCAATGTGCCGCCGAAGCGTCGTGGCTCCTTGGTCCAGGTCCCGGTCCCAGATGCGGACCGTGCCGGCGGTGGGCCGCATCAGCGAGGCGACGATGCGGATCAGCGTGGTCTTGCCCGCGCCGTTGGGTCCAAAGAGGGTCAGGAACTCACCCTCGGCCACGTCCAGGTTCACGCCGCGCAGGGCCACCTGGTGGCCAAAGGCCTTTGTCAACCCCCGGACCCGGATCGCCGGCACAGGCTGCTCGTCGGTCAAACTCATAGCGACTTGATCGCCTCGTACAGTTCGGCGCGCCGACGCTCGTAGGTGGTCTGGTTGACCTGGCCCGACTCGAAGGCGCTTTCCAGATCGGCCAGATCGGCCAGAAGGCGCCGGGCCTTGGGATCCGATGTCAGGCTGCGACGCAATGCAGGAGCAGCGGACGGTCGCCGGGTCGCCAGCGAGTAGACCACAGCGCCCACAACTCCTAGGCCGGCCAGCACAAGGCCAAGCCAACGAAACAATCCCTGGTTGCCCCGAGTCGACGCAGCCGGGGCCGCCGGGTCACCTTCAGCGGGAGCAGCCGGCATGTCTGCCGCGCCAGTCGTCTCCTCCACCAGAAGCTCCAGCACCAGCGGGGTATCGGGGGGAAAATCCCGACCCACAAAGAACTGGTATTGCCGGCCCTGAAACGACTCCACACCTCTTGCCTGCAATTGTTCGCTGCGGAGCGCCAGTCCCGGTTCAGCTGCCAGCACGTTCAGGGTGTCGACCGGATAGGCAAAGCGCCGCTCCAGAGGGATCGGGCTCTCACCGACCATCAAGTGATAGGAAATAAAGACCAGAGAGGCCTCTTGCCCCGGCGGGACCGGCTCGCTGTCCATCAGGCCGCCCTCCACCTCGACGAAACGCTCCTCCGAAATATCCTGCTGAAAGGCAAGCCCTACGGCGTTTTCGGGGAGTGGGATGTCGATGGTCAGTCGCTTTTCACCCTCGACCTGCCCCACGTACGTTCGATCTCCTGTGTTACTGAACAGATGGATCTCGCTTACCCTCAGCACCTGATCGAAGGACTCGATGATGAAATGAACCGAGTCCAAGCGAACGCTGTCATCATCCATCGTCGTCTCAAAGACCGTCAGTGTGACGTCCAGCAGTGCCTGCTCCGAGTCGAACTGATACGGCTCATCGTTGCTGTAGGGAACACCCAGGTAGACCGCCTCGGGCCAGTATTCCAGACTGGGGTCAGTATCCAGTCCCTCAAAGCGGAAGCGACCATCGGCATCGGTCACCGTCTCTAGGGTGTCCACCTCGTTGCCGCCCCGAAGCACGCGCAGCGTGACGGGGACGCCAGCCTCCATCTCCGGCCCATCGGCCGTGCCGTTGACGATCCGCCCTTCGAGACTGCCTGCCCCTTGAGCGTGGACCGTCCCGACTAGCGCCAGGACCAGCAGCAGCCCAAGCCACCAATGCCGAATCCTCAATGTCCCATGCCCCATCACAAAGCCTCCTCAGCCGGCCGCGCCTGGCCGCACTTGGCACAGAACCGGTCGCTTTCACGAAAGGCGTTGCCACAGGAAGAGCACACCGTCCCGTCAGACGGAGAAGCGGCCTGCGGTAATTCCTCGCCGCAGCCCACGCAAAACCGGTCGCCAGGTTGGTAGCCTTGATCGCAAGAGGGGCAAAACAGATCTGCCTCGGGCGAGCGACGCGACCCATAAAATCGGCGCACTGCCTGCTCGATGTCGCTGTCGGTCACTCTTTGGGCCGATGGGCGGGGTGCCCGCCCCGGCAAGAGAGGATAGATGACGGCGACAGCGACGCCCAAGGCCAGCAGAACAAAGATGGCGATGCTCACGTTACCTCCTCCGTGCCCGCTTTCCGGGGCGCCGCGCCGGCCACGTCGCGATCAGTGTGCCCAGGATCATCACCACGCCACCTATCCAAAGCCAAACGACCATCGGATTGATGATCACCTGAAACGCAGCCAGCCCATCGGGCTCCAGGCTGGCCAGAACGACGTACAGATCCTCAGCCAAGTTGCTGCGCAGCGCGACCTCGGTCACTGCGCCCTGGACATTGTTGTGCAGATTGCGCTGGGGCCGTATCGTCGCCACCCTGCGCGTGCCCCGGTACACATCCATCACGGCCTCATTGAGCACCTTGTTGCCATCTTGCTGGATCTGGCGGTAGGTATAGTCGGTGTAGGACAGCGTGTAGCCCTGCACCTCCACCGTCTCACCCTCGGCCAGGGCCACCTGGACCTCCTGCTGGTAAGCTTGCGAGCCAGTGATGCCGATGACGATGAGCAAGATGGAAAAATGGATGAGCTGGCCGCCGTAGCGCCGCCGGTTGTTGTTGACCGCCTTGGCCGTGGCGACAAAGACGTTCTCGCCGACCGACCGCATCCGGGCCACGATACCCTGGGCCAACTGCAGCAAGATGGTGGCGATCACAAACGCCGACACGGTGAACGATACAATCGCCCAGATCGCTTGAGGCAGGAACAGAACCAGGACCACGGCCGTGATCAGGGCCACCACCGTTTGGACCCACAGGCTACGCAGCAGACGCTCGGTGCTGATCTTTCTCCAGTCGATCAGGGGACACAGGCCAATGAGCACGACCAGCACCAGACCCAGCGGCCCCATGAAGCGATTATAGTTCTCGGCGGTGAGGCTGGCCGCCACGCCGCGCAGCGCCTCGGTGAAGGTCGGCCACAGCGTACCCAG
>JASFTJ010000370.1:0-3860 GCA_050053615.1 Anaerolineae bacterium
GTAGAGCGCGCCGACCTGCACGTCGCTCAGACCCATCAGGCTGCTGAGCATGTCCACGTCCTCGGGCTCGATTTGTTCGTAGCCGATGCGCACCACAAAGTCCACCTTGCTGCCGCGCCGATCCGAAGATTCACGATCCAGTGTCATCACGCTGACACCGGCGGGGAAAAGCTGGCGCAGGCCCTTGACCTCGTAGCCGCCCTCACCCTGGCTCTTCCAGCCATACTCGTTGTGCATGTCGAAAATTAGGTTGACGGCCGTGCCCTGCTTGATGATACCCGCCAGCAGCGTCCGCGTCAGGAACGTCTTGCCCGTGCCGCTCTTGCCAAACACGCCGCTAGAACGCTCCACCAACCGCTCCAGGTTGAGGTGGACGCGCACCTTCTCCATATCCAGCGGCGTACCGACGTAAAAGTGGCGCTCGTCCTCAGCGCCAAAGACTTGATTGACGTCCTCATCGGTGGCCTCATAGACCGGCGAAAAGTGGGCCGGCACGGTCTTGACCGGCTTGGGTTCCACTTCCCCCCCGCCGAGCGAGGGAGAGGCAGAGGCGTCCAGGACCAGCATGGGCGATACTTCGAGCCGCCCGAAGGTGCTCGTGCCCTGGTAGACCCGCGCCAGAAACTCGTCGCTCACGTCGGGCGGCGTCTTTTCGATGGCCGGATTGGTCGCGTCCAGGGCCACGTCGGTGACGATGCTGAAAAAACGGCGGCCCGTCTGCCCGCGAACCACCACGTAGCGGCCCACGGCCATGCCCTCCACCACGGACCTTCGGTCCAGCTTGACGTTCAGCCCCTGGCTCAGGCTCCCGCCAACGACGATGCCCAGCCGCCGCGCCTCGGCCACCGCCTCCACCGTCGGAGGTGTGCGGGAGAAGAATTCGTCCAGTTCGCTTCGGTCGTCGGTCATGGCCGTATCCTCCGCAATAGCCCATCCAGCCGCTGCAAGTCCATCGCCAGCAAGCGGGCCAGCTCCCGCCCGGCCTCGATCAGAAAGCTGTGCCCGGCGTCGTCCCGGGCCGCCGCCGCCTGGCGCAGATTGGCCGCCAGCAGCTCATCCGCCGGCACGTCGCGTTGGTCGAGCACAAGCCGAAAGTAGTCGAAGCGCTCGGTAAAGTCCACCAGTTCGTCGGCGGCGCAGGTGTGGATCACGTCCAAGCTAAGGGGCGGTTGGGGCGGCAGCCGATGGCAAATCTGCCCGTCTTGGCGGTAGCCTATCACCAGCACCCCCACCTCGATAGGCACCTGACGGTTGCGCCGCTGATCCTCAATAACCTCGGGTCTCACCTCGTCGAGCGCCGCCACCTGCCGGACGTATGGGTCGTCCTCCATGCGCACATCGTGGATCAAGCCGTACACCTCATCGTCTAGGACAGGCACCTTTACCAGAGCGCCGAACACGGGCACCTGGGGCCGCAGCACCTGGCAGCCCACTGCAAAACGCGTCGTGCTGGAGCGGATAATTCGCCCTACCTCAATCTCCATTCTCCAAACTCCATTCGCTATCTCTGCCGCCAGCGAGCCACCTGCTTCTGCTGTGCCTTGCGCGAAAGCTCCGGCAGCGGCAACCCGTGACGGGTCATGGCGCGCACAAGCATCTCCTCCAGCGCCTCCCGTTCCTGGCCCTGGATGACGGCCTGCTCGTCGGCGCGGGTCAGGACGTAGGGGTAGCCGTTGTTGAAACGGCACTGGTCATAGACCGTCGCGTGGACCAGGTTCAGGCGCTCAGGCTGCCCGGCCACCCACTCGGGCACCTCGACGCGGGCGAGTTCCGCCCCTGTGTGGAGATAGAAGAAGTAAATCTCGTGCCCTCGGGCGCGGAAATCCTGATTGGCCGCAGTGCCGCGCACAAAGAGCGCCGAACGTTCTCCCGGTGCGAGAAAGCCAAACAGCGCCCGGTCGCTCAGCCCTCGATAATTGGTCTCGTGCAAACTGTCAACGCCGTAACGCTCCTCCGGCGCCAGTTGAGCCAGGTACAGCAAGGTCATCACCTCGGCGCTGCGCGGCCGGCTGACGAACCCGGCCACTGGCGCCTGGCCAGCCCGCAGCCGATCCAGGCAGCCCAGGTAGCCGGCCAGGATCCGCTCCTGCCAGCCTTTGGGCAAGTCGGCGCGCTGCAGCCAGACCAACAGAGGCCCGTCGCCCAGGGCCAGGCGGGGCGGCCCAGCAGCTGGCTCAGTCAGGGTCAGATCGGCCAACGCCTGCATCTCGGCTAGGTTGCGCCGCGCACCGATGAGGTCACCCGTAGCAGGCTGCCCGCCGGGAAACACCTGGTCCTCGCGGTAGAACACCTGAGGGTCCGTGGCGACATCGGGGGCCAGACCGCTGCCATGGCGAAAGACGATGGTGCCCACATTGATCACATAGTACAACACCAGCCCATGCCGGTCGGGATAGATCTGCGAACCATCGGCAGCAACGAGAGTCACACGCTTTGGCATCGCCTCGGCAAGTAGAGCTGCATCCAATGACTCGTCGCTCGGGCGGGCACAACGTAGCCGCTGGCCCGGTTCCGACTCGGCCACCTGGCGTAACTCCTCCTGCCTGTTGGCAAACAGACGCAGCAGCTCACGAGCGGCGGGCAGGACCTTGCGCTGCCGTCCAGCGCGGCCGGCCAGCACCTTGCCCATCTCGTCAATCTGCTCCGCCACCTTGTTCAGTTCCAGCGTCATGGTCTCTCTCCGGCGACCATTATACCCCAAACTGCCCTGGACGCAACTTGAAAACCCAATCGTATGAGACGCACCACTGGTTCCGCAAAAGAAGCGGATCGGTGCTTCCCGCCCTGTACCCGACGAGCGCCTTGCTTCCTGAGACCACGAACTTGCACCGCCAATTCCCCCTTGCCAGAACGCCCTGTTGATCGTATAATAGGACTTGGTCCCAATACCGTTCCCTGACGTACCTGTAGGACAGGCTGGCGACCCACACCGAGCGGCATCGGGCGGGATGGCCGGTTGCTGCGTGTACTCTTGGCGGGAAAGCGAGCAAAAATGATGGGGGGCACAACCCACTGGCTGCGCAGTCTATGGCGGATCTTGGGCGGCAGGCGGTTGGCGGTGATCCTGCTGGTCGCCTTGCTGCTAGCTTCCCTGCTCGCCAGCCTGTTTCCCCAACTGCCCACCGATCCCACATCCCGTGAGGTATGGTTGGAAGCCGTGACCCTGCGCTACGGCGCGGTCACCAGTCTACTCCGCACCTTGGGCCTGTTCGATGCCTATCACTCGCCCTGGTTTCTGGCCCTATTGGCAGCCCTGCTGGTCAACACCGCGGTCTGCACTGTCCAGCGTCTGCCGCGCCTGTGGCGCACTCTCACCGAGCCCCCTATCATCGCGCGGTCCGAAGCATTCTACCAGAGCTTGGCCCACCGCGCAGAGTGGATGGTAGCTTCCCGGCGGGAGGGGCTCGCTGCAGCACAGGACACCTTGCGACAGCGTCGCTATCGCACACACCTCGAGAATGACCAAGCAGCAGGTTGGGCAAGCCTCTATGGTGAAAGGGGACGCTGGAGCCAGGCTGGCACCCTCGTAAGCCACCTTGCTGGCGCGCTGCTCGTCATCTGCGTGGCCGCCCGCCCGGCCCTGAGTTGGCAGGAAAGGGGTGTGACCCTGTTACCCAAACAAGTCTATCCCATTGGCCACGGATATGATCTTGCCCTACGAGCCGGGCGGCTGGGCCCAGAGCGCAGCCTCGACAAAGCGCCCTTGGCGATCCTGGCAGATGCCGCAGTGGTGATCACAGAGACCGCGCGCATCAACCAGCCCTTCACCTACCAGGGCGTGGCCTTCCATCTACAAGGCTACGGCCCTGCCGCCCAGATCTCAACCCCGGAAGGCACCTTGAGCGTAGCCTTCAGCGGCA
>JASFTJ010000371.1:0-3853 GCA_050053615.1 Anaerolineae bacterium
TGGTCATCATGGTGTCAAGTGCGGCCTGCCAGACTTCTTTGACATCATTGTAGGAAGGCGTGAGCAGAACCATGAAATACAGGGTTTGGTCTAGCTGTCGGAGGATGAGCTCTCCTTCGCCATCGCTGAATTGCTCAGAAGAAATGTTAAACGCAGCCGAGACCATGTCGTTTTGGCTTTCCACCTCGAGATTCTCATATGAAGAAATGAGACCTTCGCCAATCAATGCCTCATCCAGCACAGTCGGGACTAAAGCCTGCAACGAAGCTGAATCTAGAGGCGCCTCAAGAATGGAAAAAAAGATTATCACCAAAGACTCATCGTAGGTGATATAGACTCCCTCATCATCGTCAGAATAGCTGCTTTCTTCGGGAATGTCCAGGCTAAACGCACCGGAGGAGTGCTCATACGTCATAAACTCCAGTACCGGCTTCTCAGTCGTGGCGGAAGAGGATGGCAACGGCGTGTCGGAAGCTATCACCTCTGGCGTAGGGGTGAACGTTGCGGTCACGACCTTCACGACCGGCTCTGGCGTGAAGGTGTTTGTGACGACGACAACCTCAGGGCCAGGCGTTGGACTGCCGCAGGCTAGCAAGAAACTCAGAACCACCCCAAGGACTATCAGGCTCCGTAGATTGCGCATGATTTTGACTTGCTCCTCTCTCCTCCTAACCAGGTTGCTGGGCTGCAATCTTGCCTCGCTCTATCTCTGGATCACAGACGGGGGTGTCCCTGGAGAAACCTCCCCTAATCGACGACGCTCACGGTGTCTATTCTACTATAGACACCCATCTTCTGCAAAACCACGAACCCGTGCCTAGCTCAGTGCCCGACCGTCGTGGTTCGGTCCTTCAAACCCTCGACCGGACAGGGATCGTTGACGCATGGAGTAAGCCATCAGAATACCAAAGACACCCAGCGCGGCGACCAAGTCCACGCCGACCGCCACCATCGTGCCCCAGGGCCCCAGTGACTCGAAAAGCTTGCCCATCAACCAGGGCAGGAACATGCCGCCGACACTGGAGCCAGCCAGGAACCAGCCGGTGGTCTGGCCCGTGATCATCATCCGCCGCTCAGCCAGGGAGAGCAGCGTGGGAAAGATAGAGGCCATCGAAAATCCCAGCCCGCAGGTGCCCAGCCAGGTCGCCGCAAGAGAACTCGGCCACAACAGCAGCACGCCAACGCTGACCAGGCAGCCCGCCAGGTCGGCCAGCAGGACGCGGCTAGGGCGCATCCGGGCGGCGAGGGGCACACTCAGCAAACGACCTACGGTCAGTGCGCCCCAGAAGGCCGAGGTCAGATAGGCAGCCGTCGCCTCGGCGCTCAGGTCCAGGGCCACGGCGTAGGTATAGATCCATCCGCCGAAGCCAGCCTCAGCGCCGACGTACAGGAAAAAGAGCACCACCAGCAAGGCGACCAGCAACCGGACGTCGCTCTGGGTCGAATTGTGGTTTTCCGGACTATGCTCCCTCGGCCCGTCGGCGGGATAGGCCGGTGCGGCAGGGCTGGAGACGCGGAACAACCAGAGACCTACCGGCAGCATCAGCACCGCCAACATCCAATAGGCCCCGCCGATGCCGTCGCTCAGCCTCATGACCTGGGCGACGACGATGGGTGACAGAAAAGACCCCAAGCCAAAGAAAAAATGCAGGGCGCTCATGTAGGGCCCCACCTCCCGGCCATAGACCCAGACCAGCAGGGTGTTGCCCCCTACGTCCACTGCGCCGGCGGCTGCGCCCAAGAGCAGCACAGCCCCGACCAGCAGCCATAACTGCGGGAGGCCGGGTGTCACAGCCAGGGAAGCGGCCATGATGACCAGCCCGCCGGCCATCACCGGATGGCCGGGCACGCGATCGTACAGCCGTCCACCCAGCACGGAGCCGACCAAGTAGCCTAAGGCCATGGCGGTGAACACAGAGCCGATCTCACCCAGTTGGGACTGCGTCTGCCGGGCCAACCCGGGCAGCGTGGGACCCAGAATTGCCGTGGACAGACCAATGCCCACATAGGCGCCAAAGTAACCAACAGTCTTGGACGTGCGCTCATTCTTTGCCACAGGCATACCTCAGTGCCGCCTGGGCGTGGCCGGCGTCTCGCAAGCTCAGCATAGACGCCGCCATGCAATCCTCCTCCGGCCAGTCCACATCGGGCTGGGAGCTGACACGGTAGAAGAGGATCTCCGGATAGCCATAGCCGCCGTGGCGCTCAGTGTACGTGCGTGTGATGTACTCGTAGTAGGCGACAGTGGATTCCGGGCTCATGCCGCCCAAGATGCCGATTCTTTTGTGCATAGTTCTTCCTCCAATAGGATCCACACGAAACTGTGATTGTCATTCGCCTGGTATAGAGAATAACACCGATTATCCGCTCAAAAACCGTGAATCAGGAGCTAACCGGCAGGCGCTTGCTCATTCACGGTACTTTATGCAGACAGCAGAACAAGTATGAGGGCATTCCTGTACAGTGATCCACGAGATTGCAATACACTGTAGCGAAGCATCTCAAGTCGCGCAGCTTAGCAAAAAAACTGGCTCAGGTCAAACCGGGAACGCTGTTTGTCGGCATTGACCTGGGTCTGGACCACAGGGAGTAGGTGGCCTGAGCTTTTCGGCGACCCGGGAGATCTCTGTTAGGTGATTGTTCATCAGCGATCAAAGGTCATGAAGGCAGGCAGAGTTACGCTCCAAACCATCGAGATATAGAGCAGGTTGGCAATCCACCCTGCTTGTGCTGGTGGAGTCTTGTCTCATTCGGCCAAGATCCGATAAGAACGTCTACGGGGTAAAGAGCGGCTCATAGTCGTCGGCGGTGGTCAGGAGCTCTTTCCTTTCGTCCTCGTCCATCGGTGTGAAGCGTTCCGCCGCGTCGAGAATTGCGGGCAGCAGACGGGCGTCGCCGGCGCTAATGAGCCCGGTTACCGGGAAGGACAGGTTGAAGCGCAACGTCCGCTCGATCATCTGCGCGTCATCAAAAGGCTCGTACCAGGTATGATAGCGTTGCGCCTTCTCTCCCCATGGCCCGCGCTCCCACGTCTTGATGATCATGGTGCCCACATCGCGCTCGGCGGCCATGTCGAGCAAGGTTGTCAGGTCGCGGCGATAGTCCTCATCGGCCCACAGCTTAAAGTTGAGGGTAAAGAGCAGACTATCAAAGTCAAAGCGCTTCAGAGCCTCCACCTCCACCGCCGGGGCCTGCAAACCATGAGAGGTGATACCGACATAGTCGGTCAGACCCTCATCGCGGGCCTGGAGGATGGCCTTCAGCGAACCATCTGGGGCAAAGCACTGATCCAGTTCCTGGATCGTCTCCACAGCATGGAGCTGGAAAAGGTCGAAGCGATCTATCCGTAGGCGCTCAAGCGAACGGTGCAGTTCGGCGCGAGCCTCCTCATAGCCGCGCAGTTGAGTCTTGCAGCCCAGGAAGAAGCGCTCACGATATGTTTCCAACCACGGGCCGAGCCGCAGTTCGGCGTCGTGGTAGGAGGGCGCCACATCAATGTGGTTAACGCCGTGCTCCAACAGCAGCTCCATAACAGAGTCCACTTTCTTTTGGGGGATCTGGCCTACGGCAAAGGCGCCAAAGATGACAACGGTGCTCATGTGGCCCGTGCGTCCAAATCTCCGTTTCTGCATACACCACCTCCTTGTCCGCAGTCTACGCTTGAGGGATAATAACATTATACCGCCAAGTCAACGATGCGACAAATCACCGTTGCCTCCGTTGGAAAAAGTCTAACAAAACGCTAACACTTATCTAATCCCATTCTAACACTGATCTTGTATCGTAGAGCTGCAATTGAGGAACACTGAATGTGCCTCACCAGCAATCTTTTGGAGGGATACAGAAACATGGG
>JASFTJ010000372.1:0-3850 GCA_050053615.1 Anaerolineae bacterium
CTTGGCCGAGCGGCTCGGCGTTTCGCAAGACAGCATCGCCGTCAAAGAGATCAAGTCCGTGGAGTGGCCTGACACGAGCCTGGGCTGCCCCCAACCCGGTACAACGTATGCCCAGGTGATCACCCCCGGCTACGAAATCGTGCTCAGAGTGAAGGGCCAAGTCTACGTTTATCACACGGGAGGCGACAGTTTTGTCCTGTGCCAAGATGAGAAGGCAACAGAACCTACCGCAACCATGGAAAAGCCAAAATCCCAAGAGGCTGCTTTGGTGGAACAGGCCAAAGCCGATCTGAGCAACCGACTCGAGGTCGCCCAGGATGCCATCAGCCTGCTCTCAGTGGAGGCGGTCCAGTGGCCTGACAGCAGCATGGGCTGCCCCCAGCCGGGCATGCGCTACCTGATGGTGGTCACGCCTGGCTATCTCATCCAGCTGGAGGTGGATAGCCAGACGTACGAGTATCATGGAAATGAGGAAACGGTCTTTTATTGCAAGAACCCCAAGCCGCTGCTCGACAAGGAAGCTGCTGCCAAAGAGCGGCTACTGGACGCTGCCAAAGCGGACCTGGCCCAACGACTCAGCATCAGGGTTACAGACATCCAGACGGTGCACGTCCAGGCAGTCCAGTGGCCCGATGCCAGCCTGGGCTGTCCCCAGCCGGGCATGATGTATGCCCAGGTGGTGACGCCTGGCTATCAGATCATCCTTGCCGCAAAGGACCGGGAATACGCCTACCATGCCAACCTGGACAAGGTACTCCTCTGCGAGGAGTAGTGCGCTCTCGCGAGAAGGCAGGGCCCCGGCTTGCGTCGGGGCTCTTTCTGTTTGTCTGACGCCGGTTTGCCCTAATAGATACCGCAATACTCGCTGCTGCATACCGGCGTTGGGCTCTAAGGATTCTCTTGGGATTCTCTCGCTGAATTCTAAGGAATTGACAGGATATCTCGTGCTATAATCTAAACTGAGCAGGGGCAGATCCGCGTCACCTTGACCAAGAAGACGGCCAAGCTAGACGGAGAGGCAACAGGCAAAGAGTGTTGACATTGTGATGCAGTTCTGCTATAATAGTAACACAATTGCGCGTAACAATTCAATGCCTCCTCAATAGCTGTTACATAGAAGCGCAATAGAACATCCTGCACAACAATATCGCATCGGCAATCTGAATCGTAATCGAGTCCCATTTGCTTCGGATAGGGTAGACTCGTTCAGATTACGATGGAATGACAGTACCTTGACGCGCAGCGCCAGAGTTCGCGGCCACCATCATGGGGGGGACACGCGCTTTGGTCGCAGAAGCCAAGCGCACAGTTCGCGTCCCATGAATACGCTGTTCTTCTTCAATCTATTTTCCTCAATCCGCACTGGCAGATTGACCGGCTGCCAGAGGCATGAGACGAAATATGGGAGGATCAGCCATGAGGAAGCAACGAGCGACAAACGAACGAAGGGTGCTGACAGTTATTCCTGCCTACAACGAAGAGAAGTGCATCAAACAGGTGATAGACAATGTGCTTCTCTACTTTCCCCTGACAGATATCCTCGTGGTCGACGACGGTTCGGTGGATGACACATGGCGCCAAGCCCTTGGCGCAGGCGTTGAGGTACTGCGCTTACCGTGCAATCTGGGCATTGGCGCGGCATTGCAGGTCGCCCTGAAGTATGCTCGGGACATGGGCTACGATTTCACGCTGCGATTGGACGCCGATGGTCAACATGATCCGGAGGACGCGTTTCGTCTGCTGAGTGCGGTCATGAACAGAGAGGCTGACGCAGCGATCGGGTCGCGCTTTCTCGGGACACAATGGCTTGGAAAAGAGCGAAACTATCGAACCTCGATTTCCCGTGCCTTGGGTATCAAAACTTTTGCCATCCTTGTATCCTTTCTTGTTGGTCAACCCATCACCGACCCCACCTCTGGTCTGCGCTGTTACAACCGCAGAGTGATCGTCTATTTAGCCCGCTATCATCCGCAGGACTACCCCGAGGTTGAGTCTGTCGTCGCGCTGCACCGTGCAGGCTTTCGGTTGCTCGAGCTGCCCGCCACGATCTATCCTCGCGTCGCTGGCACCAGTTCCATCAGCACGTGGAAAGCGATATATTATGTTTTCCGTGTCCTTCTGGCAGCCTTGATCGCTGCATTGAGGACACTTCCTGGTGAGATCCCGGAGCCAGAGGCCCATGTCGCTTAGAGCGCAAATAATCGGAGTGCTTGGCGTTATCTTGTTGCTGGTACTGATCATCGAGTTGGTCCGTCGCCAAAAGCTCCGGACGGGGTATTCTCTGCTGTGGCTCTTTACCGGACTCCTAGCGCTCATACTGGTGGTGTTTCACGACGTGCTGATCATCTTGGGCCAACTCATGGGCATCACCTCTGCGCGTTCGCTCTTGTTCACAGCGGGTATTGTGTTCGCCCTGCTGATCTTGCTCGAGCACAGCCTCACCCTGACCATCCTGTGGCGTCAGAACAAGAGCCAGGCGCAAGAGCAAGCTCTGCTGGAGTGGCAGATTCGACAGCTTCGAGCTCGTCTTGAAGGAGCTTCTCCTCACTCATTGGCTGACGCAGAGCCTACATCAAAGCCAACGCCAGAGAGAGAAGACTCATGAGCCAAGAGACCAAGATCTTGATCATCGGCTTGGATGGGGCTACCTGGGATCTGATCAAGCCGTGGGTCCGGGCTGGTCATCTTCCAACCTTTGCTCGCTTGATGTCGGAAGGCGCCTGCGGACCGCTGCACAGCACCATCCCACCCATGACCGCCCCCGCCTGGACCTCGTTTATGACCGGAAAGAATCCAGGCAAGCATGGTTTGTACGATTGGATATCCCGGCGTAAGGACAGCTACGATGTCTCTCCTGTGACCGCCACCCACTGCACTGAGCCGACGCTCTGGTCGTTGCTGAGCAGGGTGGGGCGACGTGTGTGCGTGGTAAATGTACCCATGACCTTTCCCCCTGTGCCGGTGAACGGATTGATGATCTCGGGGATGCCAGCTCCTTCCCGCAAGGTGACCATCACCTATCCTCCCGATCTACTTTCAGAAATCGAAAGCGAGGTAGGGGAGTATCTGCTGTATCCCGATCCAGGCCAGGCTTACTCAGAAAGCGGAGTGGATACTTTTTTGGATCGTCTCTACCGCACCACCGAGATGCGGTTGCGGGTACTGCACCACTTGCGTGCCCGCGAAGCGTGGGATTTCTGCATGGTTGTTCTGAACGGCACCGACACGGTCCAACACGCCATGTGGAAGTATACGAGTCCCGATCACCCGCTGCACGATCCAAGCAAGTACCCCAAGTATGGCAACACCATTTTGCACTATTACCAGTACGTGGACCACGCTCTGGACGAGCTGGCGTCTGACCTGGATGATGAAACAGTGCTGATGCTGATGTCCGATCACGGCTTTGGACCATTCCACAAATTCATCCACGTCAACAACTGGCTGCGGGCACAAGGGTGGCTTCAGATCAAGCGGGAGCCAAAGGCTTGGTGCAAATCCACACTGTTCAAATTGGGCTTTGCACCGATGGAAATCTACAACCGGCTGATGCGTCTGGGCCTGGGAAAGCTCAAGCGAGAGGTGGTGCGCGGGCGGGGACAGGGCTTGCTCAAGACCCTGTTCCTCTCCTTCGACGACGTAGATTGGCCCCGCACAAGGGCCTATTCCCTGGGCAACGTGGGCCAGATTCACCTTAACGTGCGGGGCCGCGAACCAGAGGGCATTGTGGAGCCGGGCGAAGAGTATGAAGCGGTGCGCAAGGAGATCATTGCCCGCCTGCGGGAACTGCGAGACCCAGAGACTCAGGAACCGGTTGTGCAAGACGTCTATTGCCGGGAACAGCTCTACC
>JASFTJ010000373.1:0-3847 GCA_050053615.1 Anaerolineae bacterium
TTATTATGGAAGTCTGGACAGATGGTACGATCCAGCCGGTGGAGGCCTTGAGCACTAGCGCCCAGCTCCTGGTCAAACACTTGGCCCTGGTTGCCGAGTTCGGAGATATCACTGTAGAAGTCGAGCCGGAGGTTGAGGAGAAGCGGATCCCGGATCGAGTTGCAGAAACCGACATTGAAGAGTTGGAACTGTCAGTGCGTGCCTTCAATTGCTTGAAGCGGGCCGGTATTACCAAGGTGGGGGAAATCTTGGAAAAGCTCGAGCGGGGCGACGACGAACTCTTGGCCATCCGCAACTTTGGTGTCAAATCCCTGGCGCAACTGAAACAGAGGTTGGAGGCGAAAGAGTTCTGGCCCTTGCCGGAGGAGGAAGAATAGTCACTGCGGACCGGCATGGTTTGACTTTCGGATGAAAGTGACCCTGGCTGGTTGTGGACGTTTTCTCGGGCTGATGATTTCGGTCCGGTTTTTCGGAGGCGTGGGAGATATGAGACATCGTAAAAAGGGCCGCCGTCTGAATCGATCAGGCGGCCACCGACGTGCGTTGTACCGCAATCTGATGGCGGAACTCTTCCGCCACGAACGGATAAAGACAACGGAAGCCAAAGCTCGGGCCGTCCGCCCTTTGGCAGAGCGGCTGGTGACAAAAGCGCGCAAGGCGCGGCCGGAACGATTGATGGAGTTGGCCGAGCAGCGAGACATCGACAAGCTATCGGCTTGGTTCAATGCCAAGCGAGCTCAGCAGCTCATTAATCTAGCTGACCAGGGCGACGAAGACGAGTTGGAACGGGTCGTCGAGCAGATGGCACTGCACGCTCGGCGCCAGGTGTTGGCTGAGCTGCCAGACAAGCAGGTAGCCCATAGGCTGGTTGAAGAGATTGCACCTCGTTTCGAGGACCGGCCGGGTGGCTATACCCGCATGTTCAAGTTGGGCATGCGCCAAGGGGATGCCGCCAAGATGGCGCTGTTGGAGCTCGTGGAGTAAGGCTCTGGCGTGTGTTCACCTCGGCAGGGGCTTGGGTGTGCTTCCGCACAGCGGCTGCGGCTCCGGGCCAAGGTCGAGTACGACGGCGCGGATTTCTTTGGCTTTCAAATCCAAGCGCAAGAGCGGACAGTCCAGGGGGAGATCGAGCGGGCGCTCAAGTCTGTCACCGGATCCGAGACACGGGTCATCGGTGCTGGACGAACCGATCGTGGGGTGCACGCTCGGGGACAGGTCATCGCCTTTGAGGTCGAGTGGAAGCATACTCTGGCCGATCTCCATCGGGCGCTGAACGCCGTCCTGGCTGCCGATGTGGCTCTCCTAGAGCTGGCTCGGGCGCCGGAGGGCTTTCATCCGCGTTTTAGTGCGCGCTGTCGGGCCTACTGCTACACGGTAATCAACCAGCAGCAGCGTTCGCCGATGGAGAGACGGACTGCATGGCACGTGGCCCAGGCGCTCGATGTCAAGCAGATGGCTCAGGCTAGCCTTTGTCTGGTCGGCACGCAGGATTTCGCGACGTTCGGGCGCTCGCCGCAAGCCAGATCCGGTGGAAACACCGTCCGGACGGTGCATCGGGCGGAATGGCAGAAGCAGCCACCGTATCTGATCTTTGATATTGAGGCCAATGCTTTTCTCTACCGGATGGTGCGCAGCATCGTGGGTACCCTTGTGTTGGTTGGTCGGGGGCAGCTCTCGCCGCAGGAGTTTGAAGCAGCCTTGCAGGCGCAGGATCGTAGCCTGATCAAGCGGGTAGCGCCAGCCCATGGTCTTTGCTTGATGCGGGTTGATTACGCTACTGAAGGAGTGTTGGAGTGAGGACTTTTACGGCAAAACAAGAGGAAATTGAACGCCGGTGGTACGTCGTGGACGCAGAAGGTCACACCCTCGGGCGTTTGGCATCCAGGATCGCGCCGATCCTGAAGGGTAAGCACAAACCGATCTATACCCCTCATCTGGACTGTGGTGATTATGTGATCGTGCTCAATGCAGACAAGGTACAGGTGACGGGTCGTAAGCTGGATCAAAAATTCTACTACCGACACTCGGGTTACCCGGGTAGCTTGAGGAGCATCAGCTTGCGGGAGCAACTGGACAGGCATCCGGATCGGGTGCTGCAAGCCGCGGTCAAGGGGATGTTGCCCAAGAACAAGCTGGGGCGAAGGATGATCAAGAAGCTCAAGGTGTACGCGGGCGACACGCATCCTCATCAAGCGCAGCAGCCTGAGTCAATGGAGTTGTAGGGGGAATCTATGTCCGAAGATGTTCGTTATTACGAGGCGGTGGGACGTCGCAAGCGAGCGGTAGCCAGGGTACGACTCTATCCTGGTGATGGTGAGGTTGTCATCAACGACCGGGGCCTGGAGGAGTATTTTGGCCGACCGCGGGACTGGGCAGACGTGATGGCCCCACTCGATCTCACCGAGAACAAGGGGCGATTCAATCTCTCGGTCTTGGTGAAGGGTGGGGGGATCACGGGTCAGGCGCAGGCGATTCGTCATGGGGTCGCGCGCGCGTTGCTTCTGGCTGATCCTGATTCAAAGCCCATGCTACGACGTGCTGGCTACCTGACTCGCGATCCTCGGGAGAAGGAGCGCAAGAAGCCGGGGCTCAAGCGCGCCCGGAAAGCGCCACAGTACACCAAGCGATAGGTTTTTGCGAGCGCAACCGACGGCACTGCCTTCAGGGCTGGAAGCCTGGGGTTTTGCTTGGTTGCACTACCTCCTTTCTGCCAAAAGGGGGGATGAAGCCTTTGGCCTCATCCCCCCTTTTGGCTTGAACCTGATCCTCCTCTTCGCTCCGCGGAAGCTCTTTGCTCCCGGTATGGATATTGCCAAGTTATGCGAAAGCTGGTATAATATTGTTCAGTTAAAAGGCTGAGCAGGGGCGGAGACAGCCTGCATACGGTTTCCCGGGGCAGGCTGGCCCTTCCTAGTGTGTGGGGCGACAATGTGGGTTTTGTTGGAAGCCAGTAAGATATTCAGCACATCTCTAGGGAGCCTAGTTTATCACCTACTGCTGTTGCTGGCAGTAGAGGCAGCGCTTGGCATTGCCTGGGGGGAGCGGCGTCGTGGGCGGCGGGAGCAGGCTCGGCGCCTGATGCTCGCCATGGTGGGCCTGGCCGTTGCCCGGGCAGCCTATGTGGCTGCGGCCCTGCTCGTTTCTTCTGGATGGGTTCACCCTGAGACCTTGCTTCCTCCCTTTGAGCGTTTTGCCGACACGGTCAGTATAGGTCTGCTGGGCTGGGCATTTCTGCCTCCATCCAAGCGTGGGGTCCGTGCTTGGGACCTGGTGTTTGGGGCCAGTCTAGTTCTGGCGGTGGGCGCTGCTGTCGTCTTGACCATTTTTTGGGGCAGAGCGCTGATCGCCGTTCCCACACTCGACTACAATGTCTATTGGCAGGCCATCTTTTGGACCGTGTGGCAGATGATCCTCATCCCCCTGGCTGTCGTGGCTGCCGCCCGGGACAGGAAGGAGGGCTGGGGCATTTTTCTGGCGGCGATGTTGGTCATGTTCGTTGGACGCCCTCTGCAGCTAGCTCTGTCACCTACCGTACCCCATCTGCCTGTCTGGGAACGACTGACCAATTTGGTAGCCTATCCGCTGATCGCCGTGGCCGTCTACCAGAACACCGTCGCTGGACTGCGCGTGCACAGCCGCCAGTTGCAGGACATCAGTCAAGCTTCGATGGACCAGATCAAGAGCCTGCTTTTCCTCTTTGAGGCCAGCCAGCAGATGTCAGGTTCGTTGGATCTGTCCACAGTGCTCGGCAACGCCGTGCGGGGAGTAGCCCGTGCGCTGGATGCCGACCAATGCGCTATCGCCTTCTTGGAGGAGGGTGGTCTCGGCCAAATGCGCCTGGCGGCCA
>JASFTJ010000374.1:0-3827 GCA_050053615.1 Anaerolineae bacterium
GAAGGAGGGCGCCCAACAGAAGGACGTCACGCTCAACCTAAGCCCCGACGCCCCCCGGCCGCCCGGAGAGTGGGCCGAGATCATCTGGCAACCCGAATCGCTATGGGTAGCTCGCTGGCGGGACAAGCTCTCGGGCAAACTCAAGTACGTCTGGTTGAGTGACACCGCGCCCGTCAAGCAAGAGCGGGAAGAGCAAAAGTTCAACCAGGTCTACGAACTGGACGCCGAGCTCGACATCGTGCGGGCCCAAATCGAGCGTGACATGTCCGACAGGGATTCCAAAGAGTGGAGGATCGCCACGGCTTGTTACCTGATCGACACTCTATGTCTGCGCGTGGGGGACGAAAAGGAGGCCGACGAAGCGGACACTGTCGGTGCTACCACCCTGCGCCCTGAACACGTCACCCTCCACCCCGATGGCACTGTCGAGTTCGAGTTCTTGGGCAAGGACTCGGTCTTGTGGCACAGGCGGTTGGAGTTACCCAAAGTGGTCCGCGACAACCTGGAGGAGCTAATCCGCACCGCTCGGCCGTCGGACCCAAACAACGACGAAGGCCACCCCTCGCGCGACATGCCCCAGCTTTTTCCCAACACTAACAGCCGCGACGTCAACACGTATCTGTCCGAGACATTGGGCGTGTCGGGGCTGACGGCCAAGGTGTTCCGCACTCATCACGCGACCATGAGCGTCCAAAGCGCCCTGGAAAGCTCAGGCGTGCGGGCCAGCGACCCCGAACACAAAAAATGGGAAGCCGCCAGTTTAGCGAATCTGGAAGCGGCCATGCTGTGCAACCACACCAAAAAAGAGTCAGCAAGCTGGCCTCGCAGCCGCCAACGATATGAGGAGCGGCAGGAAAAAGCGAAGGAAAGGATCGAGAAATACCGCGAGAGACTCGAATCCTATCGTGAAGCGCTGGTTGACTTGCAGGAGGAAGCCCAGCAGCAGCTAGAAGCTGCATCGGAGGAAAAGCGTGAAAAGATCCAGGCACGCTATGACAAACGGAGAAGGACAGCAGAGCGTCGGGTGGAAAGGGCAGAGCAGCGAGTGGAAAAGGCTCAGCTTCGGCTAGAAAAGATCGAAGCCCAAGCCAGCATCGCCGCCAAAAAGCGCACGTGGAACCTGGGCACGAGCCTAAAATCGTACATCGACCCGCGTGTGTACTACGACTGGGGCCAAGAAGTTGACTACGACGTCTTGGAAAAATACTATCCCAAGGCGCTCCGGCGCAAATTCGCCTGGGTCAAAAACGAATCCGATGATGAGGCTGACACAGAAGAGTAGAAAGAGCCCATGACCGCAAGTCTGGCCGCCGACACGTGTCTCACTGGAGGACGCGGCGGACAGTCAGGGCTTACATCAGGCCACGTGGTTCACTGAAATAACAAGGAGGTCGACTTTGACAACCCAGCGATTTCGACTGATGATTCCGGGGCCGGTGGACGCTGAAAAAGACGTTCTGGCCGCCATGTCCGAACCGATCTTGCCCCACTATGGCCAAGCCTGGTTAGAGATTTACAGCGAGGTGATCGAGCGTCTCAAGCAGGTTTTCGGTACCCAGAACGACTTGTTCTTGATGGTCGGACCGGGGTCAGCGGGGCTGGATGCCGCCCTTGGGAGCCTGACGCGGACCGGTGAGAAGGTCCTGGTACCGAGCAATGGCTTCTTTGGACAACGCCTGCAGGTCATCGCCCGGAGCTATGGCTTGGAGGTACGAACCGCGGATGTCCCCCAAGGCCAGGCGCTCGACCCGGAAGTCATCCGCAGGATTTTGTCAAGGGAGCGGGATATCCAAGCTCTGGCGATGGTGCATCTGGAGACCTCAACCGGCGTCCTCAATCCGCTGCAAGAGATCTCTGCTGCCGCCGACGAATTTGACACGCCTATCATCGTGGATGCCGTATCGTCGCTGGGGGGGGTACCCTTGCCGGTAGACGACTGGGGCATTGATGTCTGCGTGACCGTCGCCAACAAATGCCTAGCCTGTCCCCCAGGCCTCGCGCCTTTGTCGGTCAGCCCCCGCGCCTGGGATCAGATGGAACGCAAAAGCGGGCGGGCCCACGGCTGGTATCTAAACCTGCGCGTCTGGAAGGACTATGCCGCCAATTGGGCCTCCTGGCACCCCTATCCGACCACGCTGCCCACCAACAACATCATCGCCTTGCTCGTCAGCCTGCGGCGCATCTTGGACGACGGTCTGGAAACCTATTACGAGCGCCACGTCCAAGCAGCCCAGACCGTTCGCACCCGCCTGAAGCAACTGGGCTTTGAGATGCTCACCCCTGAAGCCCATACGTCGCCACTGATCACGGCGGTGTACGGCCTGCCGGGAATGGACATCGCCGATTTCCGACGCTACCTAGTGCAAGAATGGCAGATCATGATCTCGGGCGGCCTCGAAGAACTAGGCGGCAAGATCTTTCGTGTGGGGCACATCGGCAAAGCAGCCTCCATCGAGTATACGGAGCGGTTCCTGGACGGCACAGAGGCCTACCTCCATCTCCAGGGCTACGACGTGCCGCCCCGTGAGAAAGCCTGAAAGACAAACGGGCCACGTGCGTGGATGGGATGATGCAACCACACTCAATTCGCAACTCGCCGTACCAGGGCGTGATTCTCTCCGTACAGCAGGCAGCGTTGGCCGCCGTCGAACCGGGCGCAGCGGTACGCCGACACGTTCAGCGACGGGACGACCGGCTGATCGTCGGCGGGCGAGCCTACGACCTAGCAGGTGTGGAGCGCGTGTGGGTCGTCGGCGGGGGAAAGGCAGCCACGGCGATGGTCGCAGCCTTACACCACCTCCTCGGCGAGCGGCTGGCAGGCGGCCTAGTGGTCACCAAGTATGAGCATGCCGACCCCCGTCTGCACACTGGACCGGTGCAAATCGTCGAAGCAGGGCATCCCCTACCCGACAAGGCGGGCGTGGCTGGCGCCCGGCGTATGGCCAATCTCCTGGCCGAGGCCGCCAAGCACGGCCCCTCGGGTTCCCCAGGGCGAAACCTGGTGCTATCCGTCATCTCTGGCGGCGGATCCGCGCTGCTGACCCTGCCCGCCGAGGGCCTGACCCTGGCCAACTTGCAGGCGACGACCGACCTGCTCCTGCGCTGCGGGGCGACCATCATCGAACTGAACACCGTGCGCAAACACCTGTCGCAGATCAAAGGAGGCGGGCTGGCGCGTTTGGCGGCCCCGGTCCCGGTGATCAGCCTCATCCTGTCGGACGTGGTCGGCGACCCGCTGGACGTCATTGCTTCCGGCCCCACAGCCCCCGACCCTACCACCTTTGGCGATGCTTGGGCCGTGCTGGAGCGCTACGACCTGGTCGAACGTGTACCGCCGGCCGTGCGCGAGCGGATCCAAGCCGGGCTCGACGGTGAGGTTGCCGACACGCCCAAACCCGGCGACCCATTGTTCGAGCGGGTGCAGAACGCGTTTATCGGCAGCAATCGTCTGGCTGCGGAAGCCGCCGTCAAAGCGGCTCGCGACCACGGACTCAACGCCCTGCTCCTCTCCACCTATGTGGAAGGGGAAGCGCGCGAAGTGGCTCGCGTGGCGGCGGCGCTTGGCAAAGAAATAGTCGCCTACGACCGGCCCGTGCCCCGCCCCGCTTGCCTGGTATGGGGCGGTGAGACAACAGTCACAGTGCGCGGAAAGGGCAAAGGCGGACGCAACCAGGAGCTGGCCCTGGCCGCGGCCCTGGCGATGGAAGGTCTGCCCAGCGTCATGCTCGTGGCCCTGGGCACCGACGGTACCGACGGCCCCACCGACGCTGCGGGCGCCGTCGCCAGCGGCGAGACGGTACCGCGCGCCCGGTCCCTGGCGCTAGACC
>JASFTJ010000375.1:0-3827 GCA_050053615.1 Anaerolineae bacterium
CATCCTTGACCCGCTTGCCGCCCAGCTGCACGATCTCGCCCGTGGGCAACACCACCTCCAACCCCAACACATAGCGCCCGGTCACGCCATACTTGATGGCACGACCACCGCCGGCGTTTTCGGCAACGTTGCCACCGACAAAACAGGACTCGACGCTCATCGGATAGCCGGCGTAGAATAGCCCGTACTCCTGGACTGCCTCGTTGATGTCGTTTGTCACGACGCCCGACTCGACCGTGACGGTCATGTTCTCCGCGTCAATCTCTAGGATATGGTTCATCCGCTCCACCGAGAGCAGGATGCCGCCAAAGACCGGCACGGCGCCGCACGAAAGCCCCGATCCGGCGCCCCGGGGCGTCACCGGGATCCGTTCGCGGTTGGCCAGTCGCACGATCTCGCTGATCTCCTGGGCTGAGCCCGGCTTGACGACGACCTCAGGCATGCGAGCGTACTCGTCACCCGCAACCTCGTCGTGCGCATAGCCCTGCATCCGCTCGGGCTCGTCGTAGAGTACGTGTTGCCCACCGACGATCCTCCGCAACGTCTCCACAATCTGTGCCGTCACCGACTCGTAATAACTCATCCTTCCATCTCCAGCATCCGATATCTAGTCCTGGACGTACGGCACCGTCTGCGGCCCGTCGGGCAACACGGCAATGGTGGCTCCTGGCTTCCCGCGCCGAATCTCGGCCACCGTCTCTTCGATCGAACGACACGGAAGCACCAAAGCGTTCCGTAACTCTTTGTCGGAAAGCCCATCGGCATGGACATGAAGGCGGGCCTTGCGCTGGATCTGGGCCTGGACCTGAGCCTCCCACTGATCGTGACAGCGAAAGCCAGGGGCCATCACCCGATCGAGCAAGTCCTGCGGCGAATCCGCCTCCCACAGCAGACGCTTGTATTCGCCGTGATCCGGAATCCCGTCCCAGCACTCGGCGGCGAGGATGATGTCACCGCCCGGTCTGACAATCTGAGCTGCGGCCGACACCCCCTTAACTCCTTGATAGAGGTTGAGGTCCAGGGGATAGCCGCTGTTGGACGTGATCACAATGTCGAACGGTCGAGACACCGGCTGCAGGGCTGTCGTGCGCACAAACTCGACACCTTTTCGATGCGCTTCCAACCACTCCCCAGCAAAGACGCCCGTGATTTCCCGTTTCTGGTTCAACGTCACATTCAGCAGGAAGGTAGGCTGAGTGCAGCGGGCGACATCTCGCATCTCCTCCCACAGGGGGTTCCCTTTTGTCTCGGCCCATGTGGCTTTGGGGTGAGCAATCATGGCCGGACCGTGATTATCCAGAATCGATTCGATGTCGGCGATGCCGGGCAGCACTGCCTTGGGACCACCGCTGAAACCGGCAAAGAGATGGGGCTCGATAAAGCCGGTGAGGATGCGGGCAGAGGCCTCCACGTACGCCCGGTTCACCTGCACGATCCGGCCCGACCCATTCGACGCGGCGTCGACGAGATTCTGTGGGTCCCAGGCGTCGTGCTGCACGATGCGGTAGCGATCCATCAACCCCTTGCCCAGCATCTGGCTCAACTCGCTTTGAGTCTGGGGCCGATGGGTACCCAAGGCGTTGATCAGCACAATCCGATCGTCGGGCACACCAGCCCGTGCCAGCTCGTCCAGCAGCGGCGGCAGCACGCAGTCATTGGGCATGGGTCGGGTCAAGTCACTGAACACTATGGCCACCGTGTCATCTGCTTTCACCAGCTCACGCAGCGGCTTGGCGCCCATTGGTGAACGTAACGCTTCCGTGATAGTCATCCGCTCGTCAGGCAATCCCGGCACAAAGCGCGGCTCGATGACTGTCAGCGGCGCATCATCAGGCAGGTCGATTTCCAGGCCGGTGCGGCCATAAGCCAGTGTCAGTTTCACGCTCGCCTCCATTCAACGTCGAGAGCACACTGCGTTGAACCATGAGGGCCGAGCCCCCTGGCCACAAAAGCCGGCGGCTGCGGAGCTTGGCCCAGCGCGACTCAGTATACCACCAACCCAGCCGGAAGGCAAAGCTATCCCGCAGGCCAAGGTGTCGAACCTGGAGACGTTCCCGTTGGGGTCGGTGGGTTTGCGTCGCAGGGGATGGCATGGTACAATAGATGGGAAGGGCCGGAGCGAGCGAACGGAAGAACAGGAGAAAGCACACGTTGACGTTGCCCGGAACGACCAACCGACAAAACTGCACCTCAATCCTCCAGGCGCTGACCCACAAGGGAGAGCTGACCACCCGGCAGTTAGTACGAGAGACGGGCCTCCCCGAGGATACGATCCGCCGACACTTGAATGACCTTAGTGCCATGGGGATGCTGGGTATTAAACAAGTCAAACGGTCGCGTGGTTTCCAGCGGGCGTTTTTCATCAGGGATACGATCTGACCTTACCAAGTCCGGTGTTTCTGCGCGAAACCCCACCGCAGGCCAGGCCCCACGTACGGGCCACGAGCCTCTGGAGGCGACGACTTGGACCAAGTCAAACCCTGAGCCCAGGTACAAGTGGTGTGGCCCGCATCCCGCTTGAGGATGCGCCCGACATACTGGACTGCTGACGCACGGCGAGGCGGTGGTCGAAATCGGCCACTTTGTCGAGCTGGGCTCCAAGGCCAGTTCGGGGTCATGTTGGGCGCACACAGTGGCTATCTTGCGCAGCAGGGTGCTCTTGCCGCCGCCGGCGGCGCCGATCACGACCAGGGGCCGGGCGTGGCTAGCACCTCGACCAGGGCGAGGTCGGTGCGAGACAGGTCTCGTTCCATGTGCTGTAGGTCGTTGCGCCCCCTCAGTCCCCGCGCAAGCGGGGGGCAGGTTCGGGGGCCGCGCGGCTGAGGTGCAGGTCGAAGCGCAGCGGCACATAGACGCCGGGCCGGCCCTCCTCGCCCAGCGCCGGCCATTCGACGCCAACTTCAGGCTTCCCGACTGGGAGCATCTCGACCAGGAGCGCCTGGCACGTCTCCCGCGAGACCAGGTGCACGCCCGGTTCGAAGGAGCAGGCAGGCATCCCCTACGAATCTTTCCACAAACTGAGAACGGTCACACGGTCTACGCTATGGAGCGGGCCAAGACGGTAGGTGCCCTCAAGGCCGTGAGTCAACACCTAATGCACTCTAGCTTGACAGGTACAGATGGAATTCTCGGGACGTTGACAGCCGACGAAACAGCGGAGCGAATAACCTCACTATCGGCCCAAGACAGGCAAGAAGGCGGGGACGTTCCTGCAAGAGCCCTAGAACAACTCAAGGCTATCTTGGCTCAGCTTTCGCTTTGCACAAAATAGCCTCGAAAAACGGTCAAAAAGTCGGGGCGGGCGGACTTGAACCGCCGACCTCACGGACCCGAACCGTGCGCGCTAGCCGGTCTGCGCTACGCCCCGTCGAACGCTGACTATTATACCCCACCTCGCCCAAATTGACAAGTACCATGACAACACTTGCCACAGCTTCCCCGTCGCACCAGAAACCGGAGACTCTTTGAGTGTTGTCGATCCGAACCTACCCGAGATCGCATCATCTCAATAATTCGGGGGCAGGCCCGGCGGCGTGGCCTGTCCTGTGCCGGCCAGGCACGGGGGAGCCGCCCCAGCTTTTTGAGATGATACCAGAGATCGCAGAGAATTGAACATGCGAGCACAAGTTGCCCTGTTCCATAACGTATGTTATACTTTGATGGAGCAGCGAGCGCCCCACAGGGGATGGAGGATGTGTGATGTCAAACAAACAGCAAGTGATGATAATTGAAGACGATCCCGACATGATCGAACTCCTCAGCCTAATCCTCAAGAGAGGCGGATACAAGGCGTTGCCAGCTCTAGGGGGGCAGGCAGGGTTGCAACA
>JASFTJ010000376.1:0-3816 GCA_050053615.1 Anaerolineae bacterium
GATGAGCTTACATGATTTTATTAATGAGATGCCCAAGGTGGAATTGCACGTGCACTTGGAAGGAAGCATCCGTCCCGACTCGCTGCTGGCGCTTGCCGAGCGGAATCATGTCAGCTTGCCTGCCAGGGACCTACAGGGGCTGCGTGAGTTCTATCACTTCACCGACTTTGATCATTTCATCCAAGTCTATCTCGCTGTATCGCGCTGCCTCAAAACCGTCGCAGACTATAGCTTGATCGCCTATGAATTTGGCGCAGACATGGCTCGCCAGAACATTCGGTACGCCGAGGTGACGTTCACACCCCACACGAACGTGGTCAACACCGGATTGCCCTTTGACGAGATCCTGGCTGGCTTGAACGACGGACGCGCCCGCGCCCAGGCTGACCTTGGTGTGGAGTTTCGCTGGGTGTTGGACATTGTCCGCGACAATCCCGAGACTCGTCACCAGGTGGCAGGATGGGCTGTACGTGCCCTCGATCGAGGCGTGGTCGGTTTGGGGCTAGGTGGTACAGAAAAAGATCACCCGCCCGAGCGGTTTGCCGATGCCTTTGCCATGGCGCGGGAAGCCGGATTGCACAGCGTGCCCCACGCTGGCGAGGTCGTTGGCCCTGAGAGTGTATGGGGGGCAATTCGGGCCCTGAAAGCCGAGCGGATCGGCCACGGTGTGCGCAGCGTCGAGGATCCAGCCTTGTTAAGCTACTTGCGGGAGCAGCGGCTCCCGCTGGAGGTGTGTCCCACCAGCAACCTCTGTCTAGGGACCTATCCTTCATATGAGGAACATCCGATCCGCCGGCTATGGGAACAGGGCGTGTATGTCACCGTCAGCTCGGATGATCCGCCTATGTTCAATACGGATCTCGTACGTGAGTATCAGGCCCTAGCTGATCACCTGGACGTTAGCGCTGCCGAGTTAGAGCGCTTGGGCCTGAATGCCTTGCGGGCCAGCTTTATGGCCGACACTGAAAAAGCGAGTTTGGAGCGAGCTTTTCTTTCCGAGTTTGCGCGGCTCCGGGCCAAGTATCGGCTGTCCTGAAAGAGGGGCAATCGGGAAAAGGGTATTCGCTTGGAGCCTCTTGTCTTTCCGCTGAAACGGTCTTTGTGCAGCAGTGCCAATATCTGATTGGAAGGAGTCACATTGAGTACTAGCCAGGACGCTGCAAACGCCACACCGGGTAACACAACAGATCGGTACAGGAAGGATCTGGCGCTCCTCCGCGCCATGATTTCTGCGGTCAATAGCTCGCTGGAGTTGGACCAAATCGTGAACCTGGCGCTGCAAACCATCTTGAAGTCGCTGGGACCGGGGTTTGCCGGAATCGTTCTCCTGAGGGACCGACGGGACCGAGGGTTAGAGATCGCGGGGCAACAGGGACTGCAAGCGGATGAGGTGCCGACTGGAGTCTTTGTGGACGAGTGTGCATGCGGCCTGGTAGTTGAGACGCGCATGCCTATCTTTGAGCCGGACTGTCCCTGCCTTGACTGCCATGGCAGGCTCTCCGCTGGCAGCCCGCACAGCCATCTGATCTTTCCCTTGATTGCCAGACAATCGGTGGTGGGTGTGTGTTGCCTTTTCTGCCCGCCTGACTTTCAGATCGAAATCGCAGATCTGAGCCTATGGCAGGATATCGGAAAGCAGTTCGGAAAAGCGGTTGAAGATGCCGGTCTCCATGTCCAACTCCAACGGCAGGGAAACCTCTTACAAGTACTCTACGATGTCAGCAAACACCTGGCGACTAGCTTGGACTTGGAATGGGTTCTTTCACGGGTGCTGGAGCTATCCATCTCCGCAACCGACGCCGACGACGGTAGCATTTTTCTGTTACCCACGACCGAAGCGCCGGCGCCGCGGATTCTACGCCGCGATCTCTCGGTTTCTGAGGCCGATCGGGTCATCGAGCAAGTTGTGGGGCAGGGCCTGGCAGGCTGGGTGATACGCTATAGACGGGGAGCTATTGTTTCAGACACTGCCCGTGACCCACGGTGGCTGACCTTCTCTGATGAGCCCAATCCCCCTGGCTCTGTTCTGGCTGTACCGCTGATAGCGGACGACCGAGCACTGGGTGTGTTGACCCTCGACCACCCCGAGAAGAATCACTTCCACCCCAGCCACCTACACGTGATGACGGTCATCGCTCATCAGGCTGCGACGGAGGTGGAGAAGGCACGCCTTTACAGGGAAGTCACACACTTGGCAGAGGTTCTGGAACAACGTGTGGAGGAGCGAACCCGTGAGCTCCGAGAGGCTCGGGATCAGCTGATTCATGCCGAGAAATTGGCTGCTCTGGGTGAACTAGCCGCAGGCGTAGCTCATGAAATCGGCAACCCGCTGCAGATCCTGCAGACCTATGTGGAGTATCTTGCCGCGCAAGCTGAGCCAGAGGATCCGATCTTGGAATTCGCGGAGCCTATTCAGGAGTCGCTGCAAAGCATCGCCCGCCTAGTTGCGCAATTGCGCGATTTCTCCCGGCCTGCCTCCGGCAAACGGACGTCGGTGGATCTCAACACAGTGCTAGGCAATGTGTTGCGTTTGGCGGGTAAGGAACTGGCGCATAGCAAGATCAAGGTCGAGGAGTCTTTTGCCCTCGATGCGCCCAAGGTGGTTGGGGACAGCCGGCAATTGGAACAAGTCTTTCTCAACCTGCTTCTAAACGCGCGAGATGCCATGCCTGGTGGGGGGCAGCTCACAATCGAGACCTTTGTCCGGGAAGGAAAGCTCCATGCTCGCTTCACCGATACGGGTACTGGCATCTCGCCTGAGGATTTGCCCCACATTCTCGAGCCCTATTTCACGACGAAGGAGGATCGTGGAACGGGCCTCGGGTTGGCTATCTGTCAGCGGATTGTGGCTCAGCATGGTGGCGAAATCGACGTGGTCAGCCAACCTGATGAGGGGGCCCAGTTTACCATTCTGTTGCCGACCGCCGACGACAATTGCGAGTAGCCCTGCCCTCGATCTGAGAACCGTTGTCCCCTACTGTTGTGCAGTTTGACAAGAGGCGGGATTTGCGCTAGAATTGAGCTCGATGTGCCGCGGTAGCTCAGGTGGTAGAGCATTTGACTGAAAATCAAAGGGTCCCCAGTTCGAATCTGGGCTGCGGCATTGAAGATAAGAGGTCTATATCCTGCGGGCGTGGCTCAGTGGTAGAGCATCTCCTTGCCAAGGAGAGGGTCGTGGGTTCGAATCCCATCGCCCGCTCTGTTTTTAGATGGCGACGTAGCCAAGTGGAAAGGCAGCGGTCTGCAAAACCGCCATCACGGGTTCGAATCCCGTCGTCGCCTTTGGCGGCAATGAGGCTGGTAGCGAAATGCTATCAGCCGATTTGTTATCGCTATGGGGCGGTGGCGGAATGGCAGACGCTGCGGACTTAAAATCCGCTGGGGCAGTACCCCGTATGGGTTCGACTCCCATCCGCCCTATCAAGTCCTTCCAATTCAGGGAGGGCTTTTTCTTTTGGCAGGACCCCGCTCCCACACCGAGCTTCCAGTATTCCCGAACGTTATGGTTTAGAATTGACCCACTCAGGGAAATCGAGTAAGATGAAAGCCAATTGGTGGCAGTACTTACGGTGATGTAGAACCAGCAGCTCTATACTCGTATTGCACGAGGTGACAAGATGATGACAACCGTGGATGCTCGGGGGCTAGCCTGCCCCCAACCTGTGATTCGAACGCGGAAAGCGCTGCAACAAGCGGAACACGTTGTGACCTTGGTGGACAACGAGACGGCAGTGACCAACGTCTCGCGCATGGCCGAAAAATCCGGCTGGTCGGTCAATGTAGCCGCGGAGGGCGATGATTTTCGCCTCGAAATGA
>JASFTJ010000377.1:0-3815 GCA_050053615.1 Anaerolineae bacterium
TTACGCCATCCATTGTCACCTGGCCTTCCCCCATACACTCCAGCAGGGCGCTTTGGGTACGAGGCGTGGCTCGGTTGATCTCGTCGGTTAGCAGCACGTGGACAAAAGCTGGGCCGGGTCGGAATTCAAAATCGCCGGTTTTCTGGTTGAACACTGACACGCCAGTGATGTCGTTGGGCAAGAGGTCCGGCGTGCATTGCAAGCGCTTGAACGATAATCCCAGCGATATCGCCACGGCGCGAGCCAACATCGTCTTGCCCGTGCCCGGCACGTCCTCAATAAGTACGTGGCCCTCGCACAACAGCGCGATCAGCACCAGCTCGATTGCTTGTCGCTTGCCGACGATGACCCGCTCTACGTTGTCTCTCACGGTCTGCGCAAACTGCTGGACCTCGTCTGGGTTCATCAGCCCCCTTTCCCCCAGCAACGTAAAGTCGGTATCGTTTCATTCGACCTCAAAATGGCTGGAGATCGGTTTACATGTTTGACTTGCCGCGACAATTAGTTGCAAGACTAGCGCCGACAGCCACAGGCCAAAGCGCGTAAAGGTGCTATTTCGCTTGCTTGAAACGATGCCGTAAAGTCATTGTACCGCAGACAAAGGCGGCTGTCAACTCGAGCCCCTGGACCTAGAGCGCCTCTAGAGCTCTTGGACCGAGATCACACGGGTCCACTGCGGATGCACTCCACCCAGAGCGGTCTGGTGGGTCACCCCGTTCTTTGTCTTGTTGTTATATTTGTACGAGATCTTGTTTGCATCAGGGGTCGATGGCTACGGCGCTCACCTCGTCTGCTTCACCCGCTGCGTCAGGCGGCAGCTTGAACTTGACCCACATCACGGGCAGCATGGCCACCAGCGCGATGAGCGGCACGTAGAAGGGAAAGATAGGGCTGATGGCTTCCCATAGCTGTGCGCCGAGCCAGGGCGCGGGCAACGAGATCAGCCCCAGACTGGTCGAAAACAGGCCGAAGGCGGTGCCCCGTAGCCTGTCTGGGACGGCCTTTGAGATCAGGGAGCTGTAGGCAGGATCGATCAGCGCCCAGCCTATCCCGACAAAGACCCGGGACACAACAAAGTGCCCAAAGTGGCCGCCGATGAGAAAGATATACCAGCCGACAGAGATCAACCCAAAGCCGCCCACAATGCCGACGCGCTCACCTCTTTTATCCGACAACCATCCCGCCGGGCCCATAAAGATCATGGCCACGATGGCCGAGATGGATTGCAGCGCGCTGATCTGAATTAGATCCAGCCCCATCTCGTTTTCCAGGTAGAGTGGCATCAGCCGGCCGGTCAAGCTGAAGGCAACGTCTCGGACTCCATCAGAGACAAAGATCCAGGTGACCAGACCACCAGCAGTCAGCAGCGCCAGTACCGATGTCAGACTTGCCCTGAAACCGGCCAAGCTTGGCCGGTCGCCCGATTGTCCACGGTCGCTTTTCTTGCGGTTGGCGTACCGGGCCATCAGGACGCGGATGATGGCCGCCATCGAGTAGAGGCAGCCGGCGAGGATGTACATCGTCTTGAAACTGAGCCCCTGGGCGATGACACCGCCCAGGACCGGTCCGATGATGTTGACCACCATGTACATGGTGCTGGTGATGCCGTACACACGGCCTCGTGTTTCCTCGGTAGACTCCTCGGCGATAAAGGCCTGAAAGCTGGGTGAGACAAAAGCGATAGCCATCGCCGTCAGAATAGACGAAGGCAGCAGCCAGACCCACGAGGGCGCAAAGATGTAGAACAGGTAGGACAGGGTTCCACCCACACTGCCGATGGCGATGGCCTGCAGCCGCCCCACGGAATCCGAAAGCCAGCCGCCAAACACCTGAAAGCACAAGGGGGCTATCGCTGCGATGGTGAAAAACAACCCTACTTGTTTCACATTGGCGCCCAGTTCTTGTACGTACAATGATTCCAGCGGAAAGATCATCTGCGCCGCAATGTTGGCCAGAATCATTGTCCCCATGAACCATAGGAGAAGGGGAGACAACAGCCGTTGTTTCTTGAGTCCCATCCTGCTATCCTCGCTTTTTTTCGCTACACATGACTGCCCTGAAAAAAGGGCAGTCAAGAGAAAACGGGTACCGTACGTTGTGTGCGCGCAAAGCGCGCACACAACATACAACCCTTTCTCTCGCTGAAAAGACCTTTTTTCAGCGGAGCCTACACCATGGTATCATAAATCGTTGGCCGGCGCATCGGCCAACTGGCTAGGCTTTCCCTGGTCAAGTGACCCGTCTCGTCTGGTGCCGATGCCAAGCCATGTTCAGTTCTGCAACGGCGCTCCGTCCGAGCAGTTTGCGATGAACTGCCGGTCGCCTGTCTTGCATGCCGAAAAGGCCAGAAAGCGGGATGGTGTGGGATAAGCCACCCGGGTGGGCGCGATGGCTTCCGTCTCTTTTTGTTCGAGTTCGAAACATTTCGGGAGGCTCAGGGTAGCATCTCAAATCGGGGGTACGTTCGTAGTAGGCGCTTCAGCGCCATAGAAGCGCATTCCCCGCGCTGTGCCGGCCTGCGGCCAGGCGTGCTGTTGGCAAAGTGCGCACTACCAACGGCTTTTCCCCCAGGTTATTGAGATGATACGGATCAGGAGAAAGAACAGCGGTCCTGTATTCAGAATACATTGTACAACCGCAGTTGGTTACATCCTGCTTCCTCCTCACGATCCGTGATCTCGTCAGCCTTCGCTCAGCGAATTCTGACATGCTTGCGAGCGTGCTGTTGTATCCTTCTTTATGTTCATCCACGTCTTGTCGAAGATACGACTGCATGTTGTTTGGGACGGCGCGCGCGGATAAAGAACCAGTAGTACAGCCAAGTTGCTGTGACATAGGTGATGCCGGTGCCAAAGAAGACAGGGCCAAAGCCATAGTTCTCTTGAATCCAGCCGCTGAGCTGCGGCGAAAAGGCCCAGCCAAAGCTCCAACTGATGCTGATCAGGCTGGCCGCGGTGGCTCGCGCCGCCGGATCGACGTGCTCCATCACAAAGGCTTGATAGATCGGCCCAGACATGTTCATCAAAACCAGTCGAACCAAGTAGGCCACGGCCGAGAGCCAGAACCAGGGGGCAAAGCCCATCAGAAAAAGAAAGGGGATGGACAGCGCCTGCGAGACCACCACGAGCTGGATCTTGCCAAAGCGATCGGCGATGGGCGGCGCGATCAGGAGCCCCAGTCCCATGGCCAGGGAGCCGACGGCGAACAGGGTGCCGATGGTGGAGTCCGACTGGTGGTAGGTGTGGCGATAAAAGACGTTGCGGAAGGGCATCAACAGCCCAGCCCCCAGGGAGGTGATGAGCATCGGGCCGATTAACGCGCCCAAGAGACGCGGCTGCTGCCGGGCGTACTGAAAGGGCGAAAGCATGGGCTGGCTGTCGTGTTCCTGGCGCTGGCGTTTCAGCAGCGCTAGAGGGACGAGGGCCAAGCCGCCGATCATGGCCACGCACAGGAGCGACCAGCCGTAGGCCGTCGTGCTGATGGCAGATACATCGCCCAGTGTGCCCAGCCAGGTCGGGAGCTGGCCGCCAAGCCAGTTGCCCACGAAGGCAGCCGTCGTCTGGATACCAAAGCTGAAGCTAAAGAGGTAACTCCGTTCCTGCTCGCCGCTGTTTTCCACCAGGAATGGCGAGCCCGTCACGCCCAGGAGAGACTGCGCCAACCCAGAGAGCACATTCATGGCCACAAAACCGACCGGATCGCGCCACAGGACGACGCCCAGGACCGACGCAACGGTCAGACCTGTGCTCAGCAGCAGTGTGGGTTTCCGCCCCAGTCGGTCAGAGACAAGGCCGGACGGCAGCGCCGCCAGCAGC
>JASFTJ010000378.1:0-3810 GCA_050053615.1 Anaerolineae bacterium
CCGGACGCGGTCTTGCTCTCACCGACGCCGTCCCCTCTTCCCAAAGCCACGCCGACTCCGCAGCCGCTCCGCGTGTACATCAGTGGAGCTGTGCAGCAGCCTGATGTGTACCTGCTGCCACCAGATAGCATTGTCAAGGATGCTCTTGTGGCAGCCGGTGGGCCAGCCGATGATGCGGACCTGGATCGCATCAACCTGGCCCGGTCTGTGACGGATGGGCAGCATGTATACGTCCCCCGAGTCGGGGAGAAAGATCTGCCGATTGAGCCCTCGTCCGACCCGTCCCCTTCGAGTGATAAAGTGAACATCAACACAGCAGAGTCGGCAGAGCTCGAAACGTTGCCGGGGATTGGGCCGAGCCTAGCCCAGCGCATTTGCGATTACCGCCAGGCTCATGGACCCTTCGCTCAGATTGAAGAGATCATGGATGTCTCTGGTATCGGCGCGGCTACCTTTGAGAAAATTCAGGATTTGATTGCGACCGAATAAGTCCAATTTGTAGCCGACCTTACTGTGCCTCCGAGTGGTTTCGATATAATGGGAGTAATCCTTTCTCCTCCTTGTGAAAGGTGAAGGCAGGGATCCTGTTGGGGGATCCCTGCCTTCTTTTTTGGGGTGTGTCGGCAGATCGAGTTCGGTTGCTGCCCACAGTGGTTGTGCCCAACTCTCAAGTATGATAGAATGATCTGGCTGAAAGGGAAACGGGGGTGGGTGGACAGGATGTATCGCACAGTGGATGCCGAGATCCTTCATCAACTGGCTGACATCGTCGGCGTGGAGAACGTGCTGGTGGATGCGGACCGGCTGGAGCCATATAGCCACGACGAAACGGTGGGTTTTCGTGGACAGCCAGAAGCGGTTGTGCGGGTGACGTCGGCTCGGCAGGTGGCTGACATCCTTGCTGTGGCGAACCGTGAACGCGTGCCGATCACGCCCCGTGGTGCCGGCTACGGCCTGAGCGGTGGGGCGGTGGCTGTGCAAGGGGGTATCGTCCTTTCACTGGACAAGATGGATCGTATTCTGGAAATCGATCATGAAAACCTTATGGTTACTGTCGAGCCGGGTGTCATAACCGGTGACCTGCACCGCGCCGTCGAGGCCGAGGGACTCTTCTATCCGCCCGATCCCGCCAGCCTCGATTCCTGCTCCATCGGCGGCAACATCGCCGAGGGGGCAGGGGGTCCGCGTGCGGTCAAGTATGGTACTACGAAGGACTATGTTTGTGGCTTGGAAGTGGTCCTGCCCTCTGGTGACGTTGTGCAGATGGGCGGCAAGTTGGTCAAGAACGCGACCGGCTACAACTTGCTGCAACTGCTCATCGGCTCCGAGGGGACGCTGGCGGTGGTGACCAAGGTCACCCTGCGTCTGCTGTCCCTGCCCGCTCACCAGGTGGACCTGCTCGTGCCGTTCGACCGCTTTGAGACGGCGGCCGACCTGGTTTCTGCCATCATCGCCCGCCGCATTGTGCCCGCGGCCATTGAATTCATGGAGCGGGACATCGTCCATGCTTGTCAACGTTTCCTGGACAAGGAGTTGCCTCACGCCGACGCTGCAGCCCAGCTTCTCATCCAGCTTGACGGGAACCACAAGGCGACCCTGGACGATGAATTTGAGATGGTGGGCGAACTCTGCTTGGACGCCGGCGCGCTGGACGTGCTGGTCGCCGCCGACCGACCCACCCGCGACCGGCTGTGGGAGGCGCGCCGGGCAATCATCGACGCTCTGAATCACGAGAGCCCGATCAACCATATGGAGGATGTCGTCGTGCCTCGCGCTCGGATCCCGGCGCTGCTGCGCGGCATTCACGAGCTGGCCGAGCGGCTGGGTGTGCGCATCCTCAGCTTTGGCCATGCCGGAGACGGCAACGTCCATATCACAATCTTGAAAGATGATGTCAAAGACAAGGTGTGGGCAGCGCTGGTGCCCGAGGCGACAGAGGCTATCTATCGGTTGGCTCTGTCGCTGGGCGGGACCATCACTGGCGAGCACGGCGTGGGGGCCATCCGTCGCCAATACATGCCCCTGGCCTTGGAGGAGGCTCAGATCGAAGTTATGCGCCGCATCCGCGCCGCATTTGACCCCAACGGCATCCTGAACCCGGGCAAGATCTTCCCATGATTCTGACTGACAAGCCCTGCCTAGCAATTCGCCATCCCCGCCGAACAATGTTATAATTGGCCGCTTGGGGGAGCTTTGCCGTGAAGAAGGTTCGTTTCTGGATTGGGATTCTTATCAGTATGATAGCCTTGGCCTTTGCCTTCCGCAGAGTGGACTTTGGCGAGGTTTGGGCTGCCCTAGCTGGAGTCAACTACTGGTTCCTGGCTGCGTCGCTAGTGCCATTGATCCTCTTTCTCATCCTGCGCGCCTTCCGCTGGCGGATGTTGTTCTATCCTCAGCGAGGGCTGCGCATCCGGAATCTGTTCGCCGTCATTAACATCGGCTACTTTCTGAGCAACCTCCTTCCCGCCCGTCTGGGCGACCTGGCCCGCGCTTACCTCATCGGCGACACCGAGGAGGTGAGCCGCACCGTGGCCTTTTCCACCGTCGTCGCCGAACGGGTGCTGGACGCCCTGTGTGCAGTGGGGGGCTTTTTTATCGTGCTGCCATTTGCCCCCCTGCGCGAGTGGATGGTCCGCGGCGGTTTAACCATTGGGGTAGCGGCCCTGGTGGCCGTGACTACCTTTGTGGTTCTGGTGCGGCGACGGGACTGGACTCTGCGGCTGCTAAAGCGCATCCTGCGCGCGCTGCATTGGCCTGATTGCGAAACAATGGCTTGCTTTTGGGAACGCCTGGCCGGACGCACTCGACTTGGCTTTTTGGCACATTTGCCCTGGGTGGATCGGGCGGGCATCGGGGAAATGGTCGGCTCTCTGATCGACGGCCTGAGCGGCATCACGACAGCGCGGCTGGGACCGCCGCTCCTTGTCTGGTCGGTCATCATTTGGGCTGACATTGCCGTTTTCTACTGGCTGGTTTTGCTGGCTTTCGATCCGGCCCAACCCTTCGTCGCTGGGTTGGGCGTCAGCTCCATAACAGCCCTGGGCATGACGGTCCCCTCGTCGCCCGGCTATATCGGCGTCTTTGAGGCCCTGGCCCGCGAGACGATGGTCCTCTTTGGCATGAAGCCGGAACCGGCGCTGAGCTATGCGCTGGTAGCCCATGCCATCGTGTACATCGCCTTGACCGTGCTGGGCTTGGTCAGTATGGTTCAACAGAATCTATCGTACACAAAAATCCGTCAACGAATCTCCGCGGAGGCTCAAACGTCAACGTGAAAATCTTGTTTGTTCTAACCTACTATCATCCGCACGTCAGCGGATTGACCATTTACGTCAAGCGTCTGGCTGCCGCCTTGGTGCGGCGTGGTCACCAGGTCACGGTTCTCACCTCGCGCTACGACCGGGCACTGCCCGCCGAGGAGGTGATCGACGGCGTGCGCGTCGTGCGGGCGCCCGTGCTACTGCGAATTAGCAAGGGTGTGATCATGCCTACCTTTGCGCTTATGGCTTTGCGGCTTGTCGGCCAACACGACATCGTGAGTGTCCACCTACCCCAGTTCGAGGCCAGCCTCTTGGGCCTGCTGGGACGACTGGCGGGTCGGCCGGTGGTCTTGACCTATCATTGCGATCTGCGATTGCCCAAAGGTTGGTTCAATCGCGTGGTGGATGGGGTCGTCTTTGTCAGCAACTACCTGGCTGGGCGCCTGGCCCAGGCAGCTGTGGCCTATACTCAGGATTTCGCGCAGCACTCGCATTTTCTTTCCCGTTTCTTGGACAAAGTGCACGTCATCCCGCCGCCAGTTATCATGCC
>JASFTJ010000379.1:0-3810 GCA_050053615.1 Anaerolineae bacterium
GAGAGGAAACCGAATGTTAGTAAAAGATTGGATGACAGGGGAACCGCTGGTCGTCACACCCAAAGCATCGGTGGAAGATGCCATCCGCACGATGCGCGGGAGTCGTGTGCGGCACCTGCCGGTGGTCATAGACGGTGACATTCTGGTGGGCATCGTCACCCAGACGGACCTGCTGCAAGCTTCACCCTCTCCGGCTACATCGCTGAGCGTCTGGGAGGTGAACTTTTTGCTGGCCAAGATGCAGGTCCGCGACGCCATGACCGAGAAAGTGATCGTCGTCGAGGAGGAATGCCCTCTAGAGGAGGCGGCCTTGGTCATGGCCGAGCACAAGATTGGCTGTCTGCCCGTGGTGCAGGGCAAGCGACTGGTGGGTATCATCACCGAAACCGACCTGTTTAACCTTTTCACCGAACAATTGGGCGCTCGCAGCACCGGTGTGCGGCTGACGTTGGTTATCAACGATGTCAAGGGCGAGCTGTCGCGACTTACTGGTCGCATTGCCAAAGTGGGGGGCAACATCATCCGGCTGACCACTCTGCCGGCCCAGAACGTGGACCAGCAGGTTGTCACCGTCAAAGTGGAGGATGCGCCGCAGGAAGCCCTGGTGGCGGCGCTGTCCGAGGTCGCCGTGGACGTGCTGGACGTGCGCGAAGGACGGGGCTGGGGGATGGAGGGGTTCTCTCCCTACACCTGGATCCTGGAGGGGTAGGGGAAATTGGCAATCTGCGCTACGTGTTGCCCTCAGGGAAGGGCAGGCATTTCAGTGTGACTGGCCGGCGCAGGCCCCGCTACAATCTGGCGCTGCACCTGCTGGCGCTTTATCTCCTCCTTGTCGTACCCATCCTAGCAGCGGCGCTGTTTTTCGATGCGCAGGCCAGCCGTCGCCTGCAGGCCGATGTGGCTGCCGCTGATCTCAGGCTGGCAGAAGCCATCGCCCTGGAAACGGACGCCCTGCTGCTCAAAGCCAGGCAAGCAGTAGAAGCCTTTGCCCAGATGCCGGTTGTCATCGAGATGGACCTGGCGGGCATGGAGGAGGCTTTTGGTATGGGCGCGGCAGCGCGCCAAGACATCAATCTCTTCTACCGCCTGGCCGCCGACGGGCTGATGATCTTTCACTACCCGGTCGGTCCTGGCAGCACAGTGGGTGTGGATTTTTCGTTCCGCGGCTATTTCCAGGAGGCCCTCACCAGCGAAGGAGTAGTCTTTTCCAAAGGTCGTATTTCACCAACCACCGGCCGGCCGGTCGCCACGGTGGTGATGCCCATCCGGGGCGCGCAAGGCGAGTTTGATGGTGTGGTGGCCACCAACCTGGAGCTACAACGACTGACTCAGACGCTGGTCGTCATTGGTCAAGACCCTGAGCGCGGCCCACAGGTCACCATCGTGGATGCGACAGGCCAGATCATCGCCCACTCCCAGCCGGAAGACCACCTGCTGCTAAACGTCCTCAACACCCTGCCGGGCGTATCCCAGGTCTTGGCCGGGGAACAGAGCTCCCTCACCGCCCGGGGCGCCGACGGGCAGGAATGGCTCTACTCCTACGCTCCCATTCCCACTGCCGGTTGGGGCGTCATTGTCCAACGCCCGACCGAGATTGCCTTCGCCACCTCGCGCGCCTTCCATCAGGGCCTGCTGCTGGCTATCGGGCTCATTGCCTTCGGAGCGGCTCTGTTTTGGTGGGGTCTGTCGCGGCGGGTGATCCGCCCCCTTCAACAACTCACGCGCTTTGGCCAGGTGGGTGGCCAGCAAACCAGTTTCGCTGCAGAGGCCCGGCGGTCGCTGGATGCCCTCTCTGCGCGGCGCGATCAGGTTGGGGATCTGGCCCGGACCTTGCTGCGCATGGAGGAAGATGTCCTGCGCCGCTTGACCGAACTGCAGATCCTCCTGGAAACTAGCACTGCCGTCATTTCTAGTCTAGACACGGCGCAGGTAATAGACAACATCCTGGAGCAGGTCCAGCGCTTGCTGGGGGTGGACACCTGCGCTGTGTTGGTGGTAGACGAGGCCACGCAGCAACTGACCGTCCGCGCCAGCCGAGGATTGAGCGACCGATACGTTCGGGAGTTGCACCTCGACGCCTCGACGCGGCAGATGCCCGCCTGGCGGGCCATCGATGGAGGCCAGCCGGTCCAGGTATCCGACGTGGAGGCCGATCCGGTCATGGACGAGCTCCTGCCCCTGGTTCGTAGCGAGGGCTACCGTTCGCTGCTCGACGTGCCGCTCATCACGCCTCATAGCCCACCGGCAGTCCTCGTCATCTATCGCGCCGACGCCCATCGCTTCAGCACCGAGGAGGTCAACCTGGCCGTCAACTTTGCCAACCAGGCCGCTATGGCGCTGGAAAATGCGGCTCTCTTTAGTCAGACTGATGAGGAGCTGCAAAAGCAAGTGCGCTCTTTGAGCGCACTCAACCAGGTGATGTTGACAACCAGCCAATCGTTGGTACTGGACGACGTACTGAACAACGCCCTGGATGCTGTGGTGGAGGTAATGGACGCCGATGCTGCCTGGATCTATTTGCTCCACGAGGGAGAGACGACGCTTCGGTTGCGCGGTCATCGGGGGTTCTCCGATGAATTCGCGGGGCTTGTCCGCGAGATGGAGGTCGGAGTGGGCCTCAACGGCTGGGTGGCCCAGACGGAGCAGACGCTGCTGGTCGAGGATATCGGTCAGGATGAACGGTTAAGCGCCCGGATGGGTGTCGCCCACGCCAAGGAAGGACTCCATTCGTTGGCAGCGGTGCCACTGCAGGCTAAGGAGGCTATCGTCGGCGTGCTGGGGGCGGCGACTCGCACCGACCGTTGCTTCTCAGCCTTCGAGGTGGATCTGCTTTCGGCCATTGGCAGTCAGGTCGGGATTGCCGTCGAGAACGCGCGTCTCTACCAGCGCAGCCGCCAGGTCGCCATCTTGGAGGAACGAAACCGCTTGGCCCGCGAGATCCACGACGCGCTAGCGCAGGGGCTAACCGGCATCATTGTGCAGTTGGAGGCGATGGGGCGCCTGGCACAGCGCCGTCCGGAGCAGGCGCTGGCCAGCCTGCAACGGGCCAAGGACCTAGCGCGGCGCAGTCTTCAGGAGGCTCGCCGTTCGGTGTGGGGTCTGCGTCCTCGTAGCTTGGAGGATATGACCTTGACGGAAGCGCTCCAGGCCCGGGTTGAGGTGCTGCGCGATGGGGGCAAGCTTCAGGCCGGCCTTCGGGTTTCGGGCTCGCGGCGCATCCTGTCGCCCGACGTTGAGCTGAACCTGTTCCGCATTGCCCAGGAGGCGCTGGTCAACGTCCAGCGGCACGCCGAGGCGCAAACTGTGCACGTCCAGCTCGACTATGGCCGTGCCCATATGCGCCTCGTCGTCGAGGACGATGGCCTGGGCCTGCCCCAGCGGGTGAGAGGCAGCGACGCCGTGCGCGGCTTTGGCCTGACCGGTATGCGCGAGCGGGCCGCCCTGCTCGGTGGGCGGATGACCATAACCAGCGAGCCGGGTCAGGGCACACGCGTCGAGGTGATTGTGCCGGGATAGGATACCCGGGGTCCCGATTCCCTGACACAAAGGAGGCTGCATGACCGAAGAACCGAAACTGATCCGCGTACTCATCGCCGACGATCACCCTGTCGTCCGCGAGGGGTTCAGCGCCATCGTAGATGTGGAGGACGACATCGAAGTGGTGGGCCAGGCTGTCGATGGCCTGCAAGCCGTGCATCTGGCGCGGGAACTCTGCCCGGACGTGGTGCTTATGGACTTGGTGATGCCCAATGTGGACGGCGTGGCTGCGATTGAGCAGATCCGCAGCGAACTGCCTGACACCCAAATCCT
>JASFTJ010000380.1:0-3808 GCA_050053615.1 Anaerolineae bacterium
GAGCGTCGACGCCGCAACAGGCGCCCAAGGAGGCAAGCGTCTCGTATTCGGGACCGCCGTAGGCCGGATCTATCTGGAAGCGGCCCGACAGCCGGGCTTTGCGCTTGCACTGGATCGGGCAGGCATAGCAGGTTCCCCGGCCCGCCAGCATGGTTTCGGTGACCCGCTCGCCCGTGATCCGGCCCGCGCCCTCAAAAGAGGCGGCCTGAAAGTTGCGGGTGGGCAGCGCGCCCTCGGCATCGATGAAGCGCAGCGCGCCGCCGGTGCCGTGCTCACGAAACCAGGCCCAGCGCTCCCGCAGGGCACGCACATGGCCCGCCGTTTTCAGCACGCTGTCCCGATCGGCGAGCGCCACCTTCCCACTGCCGCGCACGACGACGGCCTTGAGCTTTTTGGCCCCCATGACCGCCCCAAGCCCCGTCCGGCCCGCGGCGTGGTGCAGATCGTTGATGATGCAGGCATAGCGCACTCGGTTCTCACCGGCCACACCGCACTGTGCGACCCGCGCGCGAGTATCCCCCAATTCTGCATGCAGGATCACCTCCACGTCGGCCGTTTTGCGGCCCCACAGGTGGTCGGCAGGCCGGATCTGCACCCGATCGTCCTGAATCCACAGATAAACAGGCTCCGCCGCCCGGCCCGTGACGACGATGGCATCCCAGCCGGCGTGCTTCAGTTCCGCACCCCAAAAGCCACCCACGTCGCTCTCGCCAAAACCGCCGGTCAGCGGCGGTTTCGCGCCAATTGCGTTCCGACCGCTGCCCGCAACCGGCGCGCCGGTTGCCACCCCGGTGGCAAAAACGAGGACATTGTCAGGCCCCAGCGGATCGGCGCCCGCCCCAACTTTTTTGAGCAAGTAGTGGGCGATCACGCCCCATCCGCCAAAATAGGTGCGAAAGAAGCGATCGCCAGGCTGCTCGACGTCCATCTCGCCACTAGATAGGTCCACGTGCAGAATGCGGTCGCAAAATCCAAAAGGCATAGCCCCCTCCTGTAAGAATGCCCGCAAAGAGCAAAGTGATACGCTCCAGTGTTTCCACCGGCCGCGTCGAAACCAGATGAAAAGTCCTCCGCAACCCGGACTTTGCTACAGTGGTGCACCCACTGCCGCCTCGGAGTAGAGAAAGTCATGGGCCGTCTGCAGCCAGGCAGGAACGTCGATGCCTTGCGGGCACTTGTCCAGGCACTCGCCACACGCGGTACACCGGTCCGCCCGCTGCTCTTCCTGGATCCAATTGTTGTAAATGACGCGCGCCCGCCGCTCGTCCTCGTACATGATCGCTTCGGTGTACACCTCGAACACGCCGGGAATGTTCACCCCGCCGGGACAGGGCATGCAGTAGCGACAGGCCGTGCAGGGCACCGGGCACAAGCTCTGGTACTGCGCGCGCACGCGCTCGAGGACGGCCAACTCTTCACCGGTCAGCAATCCCGGCCGGGAGCGACCGGCCGAGGCGACGTTCTCGATCACCTGCTCCATCGTGTTGATGCCGCTCAGCACGACCGAGACGGCAGGTTGGCTCCACAGCCACTGGAGCGCCCAGTCTGCCGGCGTGCGCGCCCGCGTGACTTGATCCCGCGCCGCCTCGTCCCACACCGCCTGAATCGACGGCGGGACGCGGTTGACGAGCTGGCCGCCGCGCAGCGGCTCCATGATGACCACCGCCAGGCCGTGGAGCCCGGCCTGATTGCTTGTCATGTCTGTTCGAATCAATGTTTGACCCTCAGCCTAGCCTCTATTACGCCACGATCTCCCACGTGGAGCTGAACGGATAGAGGTTCACTACCCGGTTGTCCGGCAGGGTGAAATAGACGCTGGTCCCCGGGTAGCGTCCCGACCCACCCGGGATAGTTTCAATCCTCATGGTATAGCCCGCTTCGGGGGCCGTGGCCCATCCGAGACCGTTGCGGATGCGTGGTTCTTGGGCGTACAGGTTACCAAAGCCGCGCACGGGCACGTGCAATCCCCGCGGTGGGGTGCCGGGTACGTCGACAGGCTCCCCGTCGTTCCAGGTGTCATCATAGGTCTCGTACCTGCCGTCGGCATACAACACATAGATCTTGCGGGTATCGCTGCGCCAGACCATATAGCCCCGCTCAAAGGGCTCAAAGGCGGCCCAGACGTCGTCCTGGGTCAGTGGGCAGCGAGGCGCCATGTAGTCCTCGTAGCGGCAGATGATGCCGACGGTGACGTAGGCTTGGTAGAGCGCCCCGTTCGCATCGCGAGCCCCCAGATAGTATTTGACCCGTTCGGTGTACCAGTCGGGTACAGGTAGCGTGATGGAGCCGCTGGAGGGCAGATCGAGGGCTTCTGTCTCTAAAAAGATGTCGCCCTCGGGGCTCAAGCGGGTGATGCTGGCGCCGCTCACACCTTGAGCATTCCAGGTCAGCGTGACCGTCCCACCGCGCTCCAGAGGGTCGGGACTCGCGGTGAAGGACAGGATCTGCGGCTCCACAGGCGTTGACGTTGGCCGTGGTGTGGGCTTTGGCGTCTTGCTTGGGCGTGGGCTTGGCTTGGGCGTAGAGGTCGGCGCCTCGGTGGCGGGCGGTGTGCAGGTTGGGGTCGCGCTCGGCGTCGTCGGGGTCGCCGACGTAGCGTCACGGGTCAGTTGCGCTGCCAGATGTGCGTTCTCTGCTGCCAGGGCCGTGATCGTGGCCCTAGCTCTCGTCTCGGCCGTGATCGTGGATCCCGCCGTAGTGGTAATCTCTACCGTTGCAGTACCTGTTTCCGGAGCCAGGACTGGCATCTCGACGTGAACGTCGAACGCAGCGCAGGCAGCGAGCTGAGCCAGAATCACCAGGAGAAATACGATCTTCGGACTGAGAAACAAGCGATAGTTAGGCATTAGGCTTTCCCCTCTATTCTTGCACCGGTCGGTTCCAGGATCCGTTCTCTGAGACAAACAACGCGAAAAAGGATCGTTTTCATTGCCTAGCGCCTCTCCCATCGCGCCGCGTCGAAGGCGATCTTTTGTGCGAGATAGGGCTCAAAGGTGACGTCGGCCAGCGAGAGATAGTCCCGGCGCGTACCCCGGAACCAGTAGGTTCCCAGCGAGACCCACGTGCCGCGATGTGCCGCTTGATCCACCACGCACAGGGTCATGCCACTGCGGTGCGAGATCCAATACCGGGCCCGCGAGGTCCTGGCGTGACGCCCAGGCACGTAGACAAACACCTCGTAGCGACCCGGCGCCAGCTCCGGATACCAGCGCGCCCAGTTGTAGTTGGGCCGCACGCGGTCGTTGTTCCAGGTCCACAACAAGTCGCCGCCGTGTCCGCCGGCAGCAGCGTGCCAGGTGGCGGCAGCCCCCCCTCTGTGGAAGCCCGGGCCGCCGTCGTCCACAGTCACGTCGCCAGGGGCATCCTCCACCCGGGTCCAGCGCAGGCGGGCCACGGCGACGCCCGTGTGCTCGTAGGTTTCCAGGTGGACCTCCACCTTGCCCGGCACATAGACCGTTGTCGAGTGCGATTGCGCCCATTGATCGCGCCAGCGATCAATGACCACTTGCCCACCCACCCACAGGCGCACGCCATCGTCGGTCGTCGTCGTAAAGCGATAGGTGCCGGGCGCAAAGTCGACGGTGCGCGTCCAGGATGCGGAAAAGTTGTCCGGTGGAATCCCGGCGCCGGGCGAGCCATAGCCCCAGTCAAAGTCGATGGCCTCGTCGCTGCGGGTGAGGACGGGCGCGCCGCCCAGCCAGCGGTTGTCAAAGTATTCGCCACGCCAGCCTATGGGTGGCACCTCTACGGGCGACCACGACACCCTGGCCACAGCCACCCCGGTGTTTTCGTAGTAGGTCACGACGAC
>JASFTJ010000381.1:0-3791 GCA_050053615.1 Anaerolineae bacterium
TCGAACCGCGAATCCCGGATCCCTCATCGGTGTCTTTGGCTCTGGCGCCGGCGGCTTCCTTACCAGGACCTGCTCTATTTTGCCAACGCAGTGCACGCGCCCTACGGCGATCGTGAAATGCCAGACATCCAATCTTTTTCTGTTGGTATCACTTTTTTTCTTGCCATTCACGGAGCCGGCGGTCAAACCAGCGGCCGTGCGGACCGAAAGCCAGCACGTCGGCGTCATCGCTACCCGGTCCACCTTCCAAGGTGAACTCTTGGCCCAATTGATGGAGCGTTTCGCCCACGGCGCGACAGTTCACACCCAGGTATGCCCTGGCCTGGTGCGGCGCTTTGTGGACATTCCCGGCCCGGTGCACGGTGTGTGCTGGGATGGGGAGGCTTGAGGTGAGAGACGTGGATGACGACAAACGATTGTTCCGCATCTTGGCCTTTGCTAACTTTTTTCTGTACATGGGATTTAACGTCTGGCGGGCCGTCTTTAACAACTTTGCCGTGGAGCGACTCGGCGTCACGGGTGGGCAGATCGGGTGGATCCAGGCCCTGCGTGAAGTGCCGGGGCTCCTGGGTTTTGTACTTGGCTTCCTGGTGCTCCTACTGTCCGAGATGCGGGTGATGGGGCTGAGTGTGGCGCTCATGGGCGTGGGACTAGTGGTCACCGGTGCGGCCGACAGCCTCAGCGCGCTCATACTGGCCACCATGGTGATGAGCGTCGGGTTTCATTTTTTCTATCCGAGCAATTCCAGTGTGGTGCTCATGGCTGTGGGCAAGGAGGACGCGCCCAAATGGCTGGGACGATTGCGGAGTGTCTCCTCCTTTGCTGCCGTGGTGGGTACGATGATCATCTGGCTGTTCGTGGACGGGGTAGAATGGGGACCGGTGAGACTCCCGGCCTGGGGCTACCGTACGATCCTTTACGTGGTAGGCGGCGTCGTCCTCGTCGGCAGTTTGATCGCGTTGCGCAACGGGCGGCAGTACGGGGGGCGCCGCATGCGGCGACGGGTGGTCTTTCGCCGCGACTACTGGCTTTACTACCTGCTAACCTTCATGATGGGCAGTCGTCGCCATATCTTTACCACGTTTGCTATTTTTATGCTTGTTCAAATTCACGGCATCGACGTGCGGGTGACGGCCACTCTGTTTCTGGTGAACAACCTGATCAGCACCTATGCTGGCGCCCAGCTTGGAAAGTTGGTGGCCCGCTTTGGTGAGCGCAAAGTGTTGACCTTCAACTTTCTTGGGCTCATCGGTGTGTTCCTGGGCTATGCCTACGTGCCCTATCTGCCAGTGCTCTTTGCCCTGTTTGTGCTGGATCACATATTCTTTGGTTTCAATCTGGCCGTGGACTCGTACTTTCAAAAGATCGCCCACTCACACGAGGAGATCACCAGCAACGTCAGCATGGCCCAGACGATCAACCACATCTCGGCGCTGGTAGTGCCGGTGTTGGGCAGTATTTTGTGGGAGCAGATTGCGCCTTCGGCGACCTTTCTGGCCGGTGTGGGCATCGCCGTTGTCTCGTTGGCGTTGGTCCAGTTCATCCGCCCGGAGACGGCCTTGGAACCGGTTACGTTGCCCGCCGAGTAAGATCGCTCCCTCTCCCTGCGTCCATACGATGAATGCGAAGCGGGCTGAGAACGCCCGTCCCTTCTTTGCCATCTTGATGAATCCTGTGCTAGAATAGAGCTACTATGCTAGAAGGAGGGTGAGTATGCACACCAATCTGGATCAGCTGTCTGTAAACACCATCCGCACCCTGGCCATGGACGCCGTGCAAAAGGCCAACTCCGGCCATCCCGGCATGCCGATGGGCATGGCCGATGCGGCCTATGTCCTGTGGACGCAGTTCTTGAAACACAATCCAGCTGACCCCAAGTGGCCGGACCGCGACCGGTTCGTGCTATCGGCCGGCCACGGTTCGATGTTGCTCTACAGCTTGCTCCACCTGACCGGCTATGACCTGTCGCTGGAGGAGCTCAAGCAGTTCCGCCAGTGGGGCAGCCGGACGCCCGGCCATCCCGAGTACGGCGAGACGCCCGGCGTGGAGACAACCACCGGGCCGCTGGGCCAGGGGTTTGCCAACGGCGTGGGCCTGGCCCTCGCCGAGCGGATGCTGGCCGCCAAGTTTAATCGACCTGGCTTTCAGATCGTGGACCATTACACGTACGCTATCGTCAGCGACGGTGATCTGATGGAAGGCATCTCCCACGAGGCGGCTTCCATCGCGGGACACCTGGGCTTGGGCAAACTCGTCTACCTGTACGACGACAATCATATCACCATCGAGGGGGACACAGCCCTGACCTTCAGTGAGGACGTGCGGGGTCGCTTTGATGCGTATGGCTGGCACGTGCAGTCCGTGGACGGCCACAACCGCAAGGCTGTCGCTGAGGCCATCCGCCAGGCTCGGGCTGAGACCAGACGCCCATCGCTCATCCTCTGCCGCACCCACATCGCCTACGGCAGCCCCCACAAGCAGGACACTCCGGAATCCCACGGCGCGCCCCTGGGCGAGGACGAGGTACGGCTCGTCAAGGAAAAGATGGGCTGGTCGCCCGACGCCCACTTTCACATCCCTGCTGACGTGCTGGACCACTTTCGCACTGCCCTCGACAGCGGGGCCAAGGCCCAGGCCATGTGGCAGTCGCTCCTTGCCCTCTACCGCGACGCCTGTCCAGACCTGGCCGCCGAGTGGGAGCGCCGCATGGCTGGAGGAGTCTCTGAGGGCTGGGCGGATGCGCTGCCGCGCTTTGAGTTGGGGGACGGCCCCCTGGCCACCCGCGCCGCTGGAGGCAAGGTCATGGAGGCCATCGCGCCTGGCCTGCCAGAGTGGGTTGGCGGTTCGGCGGACCTACACCCCTCGACCAAGACCTATCTCGATTTCTCAACCTCGGTGGAAAAGGGCGATTATGGCGGGCGTAATCTGCATTTTGGCGTCCGGGAGCACGCCATGGGCGGCATCGTAAGCGGCCTGGCCCTCCACGGCGGATTCCGGCCGTACGGCAGCACCTTCCTGGTGTTCAGCGATTATATGCGGCCCAGCATCCGGCTGGCGGCGATGATGCGCCTCCCGGCGGTCTATGTCTTTACCCATGATAGTGTTTTTGTCGGCGAGGATGGCCCGACCCACCAGCCGGTGGAGCATGTGGCCAGTCTGCGGGCGATTCCGGGTCTGACTGTGATTCGCCCAGCCGATGCTAGGGAGGTCGTTGGCGCCTGGCGGACCATCGTCGAGCACCGCGATGGCCCGGTGGCTTTGGTGCTCACCCGCCAGAAACTGCCGGTTTTGGCTTCGGCGGATCCTGACGCAGTGGCCCGGGGCGCCTACGTCCTGGTCGACGCTGACGAACCGGACGTGTTGCTGCTGGCCACCGGTTCAGAGGTGCCGCTGGCGCTGGAGGCACAGGGGTTGCTGATGTCGGAGGGGATCGCCGCCCGGGTGGTCTCGATGCCCAGTTGGGAGCTGTTCGAGGCCCAGCCGCAGGCCTACAAGGACGCGGTGCTCCCGCCGCAAGTCACAGCCCGCGTCGCGGTGGAAGCCGGTGTGCCCTTTGGTTGGGAACGCTACGTTGGAACCCTGGGGGAGATCGTCGCTTTGAACCGATTTGGCGCGTCGGCGCCGTACCAGGTCAATGCGGACAAGTTTGGCTTTACAGCAGAAGCGGTCGCGGCGCGGGCCAGGGCGTTAGTGGAGTAGAGCGGGTTTGTGATCGCCAAGGGCCAGCCACTTGGCTGGCCCTTTGTTCTTGCCCAAAATCTGCTTCTTCTGGATCGCTAATTCACTGAAAG
>JASFTJ010000382.1:0-3789 GCA_050053615.1 Anaerolineae bacterium
GGCTGGCCGCTTCGATTTTGATACGGCGACGCAGCAGCTGGCCGAGTGGGGCATCAAGATGATGCGCCCCTTCAGTGATTTTTCCTACCTCCGCCAGGCCTTTACTCAGGGCGAGCGTTGGGAGGTTGCCCCGGACCGGCTGGATCGTCTCCTGGCCCATGGTCAGATTGACAGAGCCCAGCGGGCGGCCTTTGCCGAGAAGGGGGCGATCGGCAGCCACTTGGAGAACATTCAGCGCGGGGAAGGCTTCAAGGGCTTTAACCAGCAAACCGTGAGCGACATCATCCGCCGCACTGACCCGCGGACCGAACTTGGCGCAGCGTAGAGCCCGGCAGCCCACGAGTTCTGACATGCCCGCTTCCCGTTGTGAGGTGGGCCTTCCGCGCATTGGGATAAAGGTCGCCTTCGGCGCCTGACTTGACCCCTATCCCAGGTCGTTTCCTTCCCCCTACCCGCGCCGGAGGAAATGTGTTATAATAGAGTCAGAGACGAACACTGTGCACTGGACGCTCAAAGAGAAAGAAGGAGCGATGCTATTCTCGTCTCCTGATTTGTGTCCCGTCCGGGCTGAGTGAGGACGGTGACGCTGCGTGCGAAAAAGTCTGTGAGCATGATGGAGCGCAATGGGGCAGCCTCGCTAGGAAATGATCGGGAGAGGAGAACCGGACAAGTGAGAAAGAAAGGAGGAAACGATGGCAACTTGTCTCGAACGCCTCAAGGCCTATTTTGCCGAGCAGGGTGTGGAATACAAAGTGTTCCACCACCCCACAGTGTACACAGCTCAGGAATTGGCATCCGAGTTGCACACGCCGGGTGGGACTGTGGCCAAGGTGTTTATGGTCGAGGCTGACGGGCAACCGGTGATGTTGGTGCTCTCTGCACCGGATCGAGTAAACTTGACCCAGGTGCGAGAGGTGCTGGGAGCCAAGAAGGTGCAAAAGGCAGCGGAGGCAGCATTCGGCAAGCTTTTTCCGGACTGTGACACCGGCGCGATGCCGCCTTTTGGTCACTTTTACGACGTACCCGTCTGGCTGGATCGCTCGCTGGTCGAAGCGCCGCGCATCTACTTCCGGGCCGGCACCCATCGCGTAACCGTTGCTCTCGCCGGAGACGATTATCGGCGGCTGGCCTCGCCTCAGGTGGCCGATTTCGCCTTCCAGTCATGATCCACGGGGTCAGAAGTGTCTTGGCCGCCCTGGCATTGCTCATGCTGGCGGCGCACTTGGACCGCTGCAGCCCGCCGCCATCGTTTCCAGCCCCTGTCGCCCGTGACGAATCTGCGCGCCTCCTGCCTCCACCCACCCTTGAAGGCCAGATGTCGCTGGAGCAAGCACTGGTTCAGCGGAGATCAGTCCGCGAGTTCAATGACACGCCGTTGACCATGCAAGAGTTGGGGCAACTCCTGTGGGCTGCCCAGGGCGTCACCCATGAGTGGGGATACCGCACCGCGCCGTCGGCGGGGGCGCTTTACCCGCTGGAGGTGTACGTCGCCACGGCCGACGGCATCTTTCACTACCTGCCCCAAGGACACAAGCTGTCGGTCTCAAGCCATAGAGACCCTCGTCGGGCGCTGTACGAGGCCGCGCTGCGCCAGGAACCGGTGCGCCAGGCGCCGGCTGTTTTCGTTGTGACTGCTGTGTACGCTCGGACCGCTCGAAAGTACGGCGAGGAGCGCAGCCCGCGCTACGTCCACCTCGAGGCGGGCCACGCTGCCCAGAACCTGCTGCTGGAGGCAGTGGCGCTGAGTCTCGGCGCAGTTCCGATCGGCGCCTTCCATGACGAACAGGTGCAGGCGGCGCTGGGGTTGCCTGCGGACCATGAGCCCTTGTATCTCATTCCGGTTGGGCATCCCTGAGAAGTTAACATAATCCCCGGCTCACCAGCCGGCACGAAATCATGGCGAGCGGGAAGGCGCTCTTTTGCGCTGGCCGGTCGCACAAGCTGCATAGCATGAGGTTTGACCAGGCGGTAGAGAATGGCACCGCACTCTCCAGAATCCGATCAACACTCAACAGGGGGACTATCGGTATCAGCTCAATAAATCGTGGGTACGTTCGTAGTAGGCGCTTCAGCGCCGTAGAAGCGCACTCGCCGCAGGCGTGCCGTTGGCAAAGTGCGCACTACCAACAGCTTTTCCCCCAGATTATTGAGATGATACGACTATCGCATCGAAAGGAGGATAATATGGAAAAAAAAGCCAAACCGTGGCTCCAGTTCTACGACGAAGGTGTGCCTCCCAGCATCGAGTATCCGCCGGTGCCCATTGACCGGCTGCTGGCCGATGCCGCCACCGAGCATCGTTCGCAGCCGGCCATCATTTTTGGTGCACGGGTTGGCAGCCGCATCCTGGATCGAATCATCACCTACGAGCAGCTGGATCGAGCGGTGACGCAGTTCGCGGCGTCGCTCCAAGATCTGGGCGTGAGCAAGGGCGACCGGGTAGCCATTCTCATGCCCAACTGCCCCCAGTTTGTCATCGCCTTCTATGGGGCGATGCGCGCCGGGGGCATCGCCGTGCCCTGCAACTTTCTCTACTCAGCCGACGAGATCGAGCATCAGGTGAACGACGCCGGGGCCAAGATCGTTTGCGTGCTCAGCCCTTTCTATGAAAAGGTGAACAGCATCCGCGACAGAACTCGGCTCCAGCACATCATTGTAGCCAACATCAAGGAGTACTTTCCGACGCTTCTGCGCGTGCTGTTCACGCTCGTCAGGGAAAAGAAAGAGGGACATCGCGTGGAGCTCGCCCGTGAATCGGAAGACTTTTGGTTCCGGTCGCTCGTGTCCGGCCCGCCGAGGACCGGGTTCAAGCCGGTCGAGGTGGGGCCGGAAGACATCGCCTGCTTACTCTACACCGGCGGGACGACGGGCGTGCCCAAGGGCGCCCAGCTCACCCACCGCAACCTGGTGTCCAACGCGGTGGGCGGCCTGGCCTGGTCCCACTCCCGGGAGGCCGGTGAGGTGACCGTCGGCGCGCTGCCCCTGTTCCACTCATACGGCATGACGTCGGTGATGAACATGGCCATCGCTGGGGCGCTGACTATGGTGCTCATCCCCAACCCGCGCGACGTGCTACACATCATGGGCAGCATCGCCAAGCACCGGGCCACATTCTATCCTGCCGTGCCAACGATGTATGTGGCCATCAACAACCATCCCCAAGTGGCCGAATTCGACCTGAGCTCGGTGCGCGTCTGTCTCAGTGGCGCGGCGCCGCTGCCGGCCGAGGTCCAGGAGCGCTTCCAAGCTCTGACCGGCAGCAAGCTGGTCGAAGCCTATGGCCTGACCGAGACTAGTCCGGCGACCCACACCAACCCCCTCAACCGCAACAAGATTGGCTTCATCGGCACCCCTTGGCCTGACACCGACGCCCGCATCGTGGATGCCGAGACTGGGGAGCAGGAACTGGCCTCGGGCGAAATCGGCGAGCTGATCATCCAAGGGCCACAGGTGATGAAGGGCTACTGGCAGCAGCCCACCGAGACCGCCAATGCGCTCCGCGAGCACCCAGATCTGAGTCCTGGCTTCTGGCTGCACACCGGCGACATCGCCCGCATGGACGAGGAGGGCTATTTCCAGATCGTGGATCGCAAGAAAGATATGATCATCTGCGGCGGCTTCAATGTCTATCCCCGCGACGTGGAGGAGGCGTTGTTCAAACATCCAGCCGTGCAGGAAGCGGCCGTGGTCGGCGTGCCCGACGAGTACCGGGGTGAGACAGTCAAGGCCTTTGTCGTGCTCAACGAGGGGATGACGGCCAGCGAAAAAGAGATCATTGCCTTCTGCGGC
>JASFTJ010000383.1:0-3784 GCA_050053615.1 Anaerolineae bacterium
TCGTGGCTCATAAAGACCACGCCCTTGTGCCGCCGGGCGTAGAGAAAGAAGTTGACGATGCGGCCTGCCTCCGTCTCGTCGCTCGCTTTGAACCCCAACTTCTGCAACTCCTTCCAGTTGGCCACGTTGCGCCAGATCTGGACGTCGTGCTTGGTGCGGATGGGATAGCGGGTGGCCAGCACCTCGCCGGCGGGCAGGTCGGGGCAGTAGACGTAGCCTTCGGGCAGCCAATCGACCGCGCCCCGGAAGGAGTCGGGCAGGCCCATGAAGGACGGCACCTTGACCCCGCCGCCGACGGCCAGGTCGTGCCAGGCTTGCCGCAGGCGTCGCTTGAGCCCGCTCTGCACGTAGGGGTGGTCGATCAACTCGCCGGTGGTGTCGGCGGCCAGGACCTCCTCCAGGACGGTGGGCTCGCGGGCGTCCTCGGCCTCCAATTCGCCTCGCTCGGTCTCCCTGGTCTCGGCCATGCGGTCCTCGCGCTCGATCTGTAGGAATTGCCGGGCGTCCTCGCTGGTCTTCGTCGCGTCCAGGAGCACCGGGATTCGGGCGTCGGCCCGGGGGAAGATGTGTTGCTCGACCAGATCGGGGTCGAACCACTGCAGGACCTGGTAGCTGAGCTTCGTCCGGCGCTCGCCCGACCAGGCGTTGAAGCCCAGGTGGACGTCGAGGACGTGCTCGCCGAACTCGGGCATATTGCCCTTGAAGGACGAATCGGGCAGGATGAGGTCATAGTCGGGGTCGCGCCAGTCCATCTGCTTGAGCGTGCCCTTGCCGACGACCAGGGTGTCCTCGTCCAACCGGATGCCGAGGCGGAACTGCCCGGCCTGGCCCCCATCCTTGCCCCAGAGGTCGAGCAGGCGCTGGCCGATCTTGCCCGCGCAGTCGCCGGTGCCCATTTCCCCCTCATTGACAACGAGAATGCGCACGCCCTCGATGAACTTGGGGGGCTGGAGGCAGGGGGAGGCCAGCAGGCCGCCGTAGGCCATGATCTTTTCAAAGGTGTCGGCCACCATGCGGCCCACGCAGCCGTCGGTGAAGGTGAAGCGGCCCTCCTTCCGGGCGCCGGTGGCGATGTCCAGGGCCACCCCTGGTTGAGCCAAGTCCCCGGCTAGGCCTGTCTTGATGCCCTCTGGGCAAGTCGAAAGGTCTTCCAGGGCGGCCTGGTAGTGGGCTTCAACCTGCTCCGGGTTGCTGCCGGGCGGTGGATCCGGCACCTGGCCCAGGGCGACCTCCAGGTCGGGGAACATGGCCTGCAGCAGGGTATTGTCCAGGTTGACGGGCGTCTCCAGGTCCTCACCGGTGGCCACGTCGTGGACCGGCAGCCCCCAGCGGATGCGCCCGCTGTCGAGCTTGTGTCTCTTCTCGACGCCGAGGGGGGTGATTTCGAGCGTCTCCCACTCAGGTTGGTCTTCTGAAGCAGCTCCCTCTGTCTGAACTGCGCTTTCGAGGGCCATTCCCGGTGTGGCGTCTCCGGCCGAATCCGGCGCCGGGGGCGTCTCAGGGCGGGTGCTGCCCCGACCTCCCCCGCCGGGTCCGGGCGGCGCCTCCCGGATCGTCGTGGCGGGCGCCGTAGCCTGGAACACCACGGGCCTCCGCCTCGTCGCGCTCGCGCTTTTGGACCAACCCATGACGTTCTCTCAGTACCCGGCCCGGCCGACGTAGACCTCGATTTCCTCGTCCACCTGTTGGGCCAGGTGGGCCAGGTGCAGGAAGGCGTCGAGGGGGTCGGCGCCGCTGTCCAGGAGTTGGCCCAGGGTGGGATGGGGCACGCACTCGGCGCAGGGCCAGCTGGGGAAGGAGCCCCGGAAGTTCCGGTCCAGCTGGCCCGTATGCAGCCAGGTCTGGACGGCTTCGAGGATGGCCTCGTCCACGGCCAGAAGGTGGGCGGCTTCCTGGGCTGCCCCGGATTCGTAGCCGAAGCGGGCCTGCAGGTCGGCGGTTATTCCGAAGGAATGCCCTTGGCTCTCGTCGAGCATTGTCATCGTGGATTCCTCAGTTGACTCTGGATGCGCAGGGGCCTGCTGGCCGTGGCCGTTGAGGCTGCCCAGAAAGTCCCGGTAGAGGCGGACGTTCTCGGCCAGGATGAGGTCGGGGTGGCCCTCCACCGGTTCCTTGATGAGGCGGACGCCGTCCCGGTCCAGTCGCGTGTAGCGTTCGGCCAGGTAGTGGGGCGTGGCGCTGGTGAAGGCCAGCCGTGTGGGATCGGGCAAGACCCGGACCAGTCGCCGGATGCGCCGCAGTCCGGCTGCGCCGGTGAAGAGCAGGCGCAGATTGGGCAGTTCCCGGATGAGGGGCAGGCCCCCGGCAAAGACCTCCCACGTCTCGGACCGGACCATCTGCAGGTTGATGGTCAGGGTGTGGAAGCCCTGGTCCCGGGCGTACTCGAGCTGCCGTTGCAGGTCGGGCAGGGTGGCCCACTGGAGGTGAGGAATGGGGATCAGGGTGCTCGTCCTCTGCATCTGGGCCACCGTCAGCCACGTCCGCCTGATATTGATCAGGTGCTCCATGCGGGGGTCGTCGAGGTAGATGGAGAAGTTGAGGCTGGTGGCAAAGTCGAAGCCCAGGACGCGGATCTTCATCCAGATGCTATCGGATCGGTCGCGAGCCCGGCCCTCGGCGCGCCAGAGGCGCTCCAGGGTGCGGTCGGGACAGTTGCCGACGCAGATGAGGCGCGTGATCTCGTTCAGGCCCCACTGGGCGCGGAAGTTGTAGGGGCCGTAGCGCCAGGGCAGGGCGCGACGGGAGACCTGGCCCCGGGGGGTGAGGACCTTGTTGATGGGCACGGCGGCGTCGCCCAGTCGGGCCAGGATGGAGGGTACCTCCAGTCCGTTGATGAGCTGGGGGAAGAAGCCGGCCAGGCGGAAGCGGGGCTGGGGGCGCAAGGGGGCGTCCAAGCTCAAACCGCCGATGCTCTCTAGCCAGGCGTCCAGGTTCGGGTGGCGCCCGCAGCGGACGTCGCAGGTGGGGCATTGGCCCTGGCAGTGGGCGTAAGCGCAGCTTCCGGGGCAGCCCTCGCACTCGCGCCGGAAGGCGGGGCAGCGTTCGCAATTACAGGTCCGGGTCATATTGCCAGTTCCTCGGGCGGGAGCTCGACCAGCGTCCACCGGGCGCCGGGCGGCTTGACGGGCAGATCGAGCAGGAGAGCCAGGGCCGTCCAGGCGGCGGCGATTTCGGCGCCGTCGTCCGGGGCCAGGCGGTGGGTCGGATACCGGCGCCAGGGCAGGAAGCTCTGGCGGATGCCCAGGGCTTTCAGGCTGTTCCCGGGGCTCTTGCCGGCGGCCAGCAGCAGGCGGCGGCGGGTGTCGTCCTCGCGGAAGAGCAAGTGGGCGGGCTCGACGCTGCCTGCCAGCGGAGTCAGCTCCCTGACGCTCTGGCCCGTCGTCTGGCTGACCAGTTGCCGGATCGTGGCGTGGGGGTCGTCGGCGGCGGGCCGGGCGGTGGCTGGGCGGACTTTTGTCCGGCCCGACGCCGGTGTCCGGCGCTGCTGCCTGAGCCTGCGGGCGATGAGCAGGCCGACGAGGGCCAGCAGTGTTAGCTGGGCAAAGATGGCCAGCAGCAGGATCTCGGTTCGCTGCCAGGTGGCGAGGAAGGGTTGGGCCATCATGTCAGGGCGTCTCCCATTGGGTGGCGATCAGGGTCAGGGGGTACTCGACCGACATCTCGAACTCCTCGCTCCACGGCGGTGACGTCCAGGCCGCCCGGCCGCGGATCGTCGCGACCAGGATCTCCTCCCCCGGCGCCCGGTCGTCGTAGACGAGGCATGGTCCGGCGCTGCCGGAAACGG